>JAFRRR010000096.1 GCA_017428035.1 Bacteroidales bacterium
ACGAGAAGAATGCCCACAAGGCCATAGAGAATTTTGTGGAAGAGAAGAAAAAGACTACTCATATCAGGATTGACCCGTTGTTTGCCGGTTGCAAGTTTGTAAATGAAGAGTGGATCGAGAAATAGATGGGCTTATCTGCTTCTGGCCCTGATTCTTCTGATGCTTGTCAGCAGTCCCGACGCTGACGCACAGAAGAGGACGCGGCGGAGCAGGGACCAGGACAGCCTGCTTACTCTGCTGAATGCAGAATATGCCAGGGTGTTCGAGCGTCCCGGCCATCGCGAGTACCGCGAGGTCAAGGGTCCCGCCACTTTCCTGCACAACGGCGCCTATATGTTCTGCGATTCCGCCATCTGGAACGTTAGTTTCAATCAGGTGGAGGCCTATCAGAACGTGAAACTGGTGCAGAAGAAGACAGTGCTCAAGAGCGACAACGTGATCTATTATGCCGATGACAACCTGGCCCGCTTCCGCGGTGACCTGGTGGAGGTCTACGACAAGGACAAGAATACCCTCCGCACCCGTTATCTGGACTATAATACAGAAGACAGTACCGCAAAATTCACTTTTGGCGGCGCTATGCGCACCTCCAAGGGCGAAATCATAGAGAGCGACCGCGGCACCTACGACGGCAAGACCGGAATCTGCCGTTTCGAGGACAACGTGGAGATGTTCACCGACAGCCTCTTTATCAAGACCAACAGCCTGGACTACGACACCAACGAAAACAAGGCATACTTTGGCAAGAAGACCCAGATGTGGAAGCGTGACATCTACCTGCGCGGCGAGTACGGCTGGTATGCCCAGGACAGCGGCGTGGTCTATTTCGATACCGATGTCTATATGAGCAACCCCGACTATGAGGGTTGGTGCGACACGCTCTACTACTGGCAGCACAGCCGCAACGGCCGTATGCGCAAGAACGTGGAGCTGCTGGACTCCCTGCACAAGATGTACTTTGTGTCGGATGCCGCCAATATGAGCTTTGACACGGTAAACAATCTTTACGCACGTTTGTTTATGGATCCCGCCTCGATTTATGTGGGCGAGAATACCGACAATCAGATAGACACCCTTTTCAGCCGGGCCGACACTATGTTATTCTACACCCAGCGAGCCTGCGACATATCCGAAGAGCTGAAGAAGGATAGCGAAGAGGCCCGCAAACAGGTCAATTTCGACGCTATAGGCGAGGCCGACAAGAAGGCCGCAGAGAAGAAAGAGCAGGAGAAAAAGGCTGCCATAGAGAAACTTCCGGAATACATAGCTTATAAAAAGCGTCAGGAAATTGCAGAGAAAAAGCGTCAGGACAGCATTGCCGCGGCTCAGGCCAAGGCAGAGAAAGACAGCCTGGCGGCGGTGGCTGCCCTTGCGGCTGCCGATTCCCTGAAGGCACTGTCTGACGCTCCGGATGTGCCGGTAGAGAAGCCTGCCGCCATAGACAGCGTTCCGGCACGAGAGCCCGCATTGCCTGAAATTCAGGCGGCTGAACCCGTTGCAGAGGAAACTCCTCCTACCGTTTCGGAAGAGCTGCCTGCAGCAGATTCGCTGCTCTCTGCCCAGGACTCCCTTATGGCACCTTCCGACAGCCTTTCTGCAGAGACGCCGGAGGCCGCTGCCGACACCACCAAACTCCGGTTCATAAAGGGTTACCGCAACGCCAGAATCTATCGCACCGACATCCAGGCTAGGGCCGATTCCATCTACTTCTCTCAGCTGGACACTCTGCTCAGGATGTATCTGGATCCCGTGATCTGGAATGACAACCGCCACCAGCTCACCAGCGAGGAGGTGGTGATGCAGATGAAAGACAATTCGTTTGACCGCGCCAACCTGCACGGCAATGCGATGATTATCAGCCAGGAAGACTCGGTGCATTTCGACCAGATCAAGTCTACCGAGATGTTGGGCTACTTCAACTCCGACAATACCCTTCGCCGTTTCGACGCCCTGGGAGGCGTGAACGCGATGTTCTATATGCAGGAAGACAGCGTGATCACCATTCTCAACTCCAAACAGGCGCAGTTTATGATGGTGACAATGAAAAACGGTACCGCAGAGCGCATCAAGTACTACGAGAGTGTGAACAGCGACGCCTATCCCGTATACAATCTTCCTAAAGACAAGCAGCGTCTCAAAGGGTTCAAGTGGCGCGAAGACGAGCAGCCGAAAAGCCGCTTTGACATAACCCGCCACAAGGTGCGCAACTCCAAGAGGGCATCGTATGCCACCAATAAGCTGCCGGTGTTCCGCCGCGCCAACCTGTATTACGACAACTATATGCAGGATATCTATCATCAGATAGAAGAGAGGGCAGAGCAGGCCCGCAGGGAGCAGGCACGCCGCGACTCCATAGAAGCTGCCGAGCAGGAGGCCAAGAGCCATTTTGCCGCCGATTCCACACTGGGCATCACCAGCGCGTTTGACAAGAAGGGCGATATTGTCATAGATTCTTTGGCCACTCTAAAGCCTAATCCCAAGCCGTTGCAGAAGGTAGATAGCACCGCCAAGGTGGATATTCCCGCCGGCCTGTCGGAGGCCGATTCGTTGGCTGCAGTCCGCCGCCAGGCACGGCTTGATTCGCTTGCCGCAGAGCGGGATGCCGCCAAGGCCCGTCTGGATTCCATTGCCGCCGCGGCCCGGGAGGCAAGTCTCAAGCGTGACACCTCTGCCAGCGCAATTAGGCCAGTGGCAGCGCGCGATTCCGCCGCTTCTGCTGTCGGCATCGAGGGCATACCCAACCATTCTGACGAAGGCTTCGTTGAGGTTCAGCTGCCGGAGGATACCAAGAATATGACCAAGGCAGAGAAGCGTGCCCTGAAGAAGGCCGCCCGCGAGCTGAAGCGCCAGCAGAAGAAGCTGGAGCGGGAGGCGAAGAAGGCCGAACGGGAAGCCCTCAAGGCTAAGCGTGCCGCCGAAAGGGCTGCCGCCAAGGCCGAACGGGAGGCAAAACGCGCTGCCGCAAAAGCAGAGCGGGAAGCTAAACGAGCTGCACTGAAAGCGGAGAAGGCTGCGAAAAAGGCTGCTGCAGAGGCCGAGCGTGAAGCCCAAAAGGCTGCTGCAGAAGCAGAAAAAGCCGCTCGCGAAAATCCCTGATCATTCTGGCAAGATTTTCGATTAATAGTGGTATATTTGTAAAAATAGACCACTATGCGTAGAATTGTTGCAATCATCACCGCCGTGTTGCTGCTGGGAGCGGCAGCAGGGTGCAGCGTGCCGGCAAGGCTCAACAACTTTGTGAATCGGACAGAGCGGTATTCATATAGATATTCCATCCGCGACTGGCAGTATTCGCTGGATAGATATGAATATCTTGTGCGCAAGTATATAAACAATTATCCCCGCTACACGACAGCCCAGAAGCGTATGGCAATGAATGCTATAGGCCGCTATCACGCACTGCTTGTCAAGGCCGGGCTCAAAGAGGGGGCCGGTCTGTTGTACGAGCTCCGCGAGTATGCGGGCGGACTGCAGGATATTTTCAGACAGGACGTGCGCGCCTTCGTGGATTTCCTGCGCGATGTGCTGGGAATGGGAGATGACAGGATAATTGAATTGCGCGACAGATTGTATAAAGAACTGAAATAAACAACAACAATAATATGGAAAACAAAGGTAATTTTCTGGCCGGTCTGGCTATTATGGTCGGCCTGATTTGTGTGGCACTCAGCATTCCCAAGGCTGTGAATGTGCTCAATTCGTCAAAGCGCACCGTGAGCGTTCGCGGCCTGTGCGAGAAAGAGGTTCCGGCAGACAAGGTCATCTGGCCGCTGCAGTACAGCATTGCCGGCGATGATCTGACTGCGCTGTATGCAAAAATGGAATCTAACAATGCCGACATCAAAGCCTTCCTGAAGGCAGGTGGAATTGACGAAACGGAAATCACCACATCCAAGCCCGACATCTCCGACCTTTTTACCCAGGAGTATGGCGGCAACAACCGCCGCTTCCGCTATGTGGTAAAAGCCACTACCACCGTCAGCACCAATAAGGTGGACAAGGTTCTTGCGCTTATGGACAACCAGGGCGAACTGATTCGCAAGGGCATCACTCTTGACAGCGGCTGGGACAGTCGTCCCACCTTCAGTTTCGAGGGCCTTAACGCCATCAAGCCCGAGATGATAGAGGAGGCAACCAAGAATGCACGGGCCAGCGCGCAGAAATTTGCAGATGATTCCGGCAGCCGTCTGGGCAAGATCCGCAATGCCACTCAGGGCTACTTCACCATCGACGACCGCGACAGTAACACTCCTCAAATCAAGAGAGTACGCGTGGTTACAAACGTAGATTATTCGCTCAAGAAT
>JAFRRR010000097.1 GCA_017428035.1 Bacteroidales bacterium
AGCTGCGCCAGGGGCCAGAGGAAGCCGTTGCGGGTCTCGTTGCCTATCTGTATCCACGCGGGAGTGACTCCTTCCGCTTTCAGGGCCTCGAGCACCTCGGAAGTGTGCGCTTTCAGGAGACCTGCGACAGCGGTTGCGTCGGACTTGGAGGCCTCCCAGTCCTTGGGGAAGGTCTGGCGCGAGGGGTCGGCGAAAAAGTCGCTGTAGTGGAAGTCAATCATCACGGCCAGGCCCGCCTTGGCGGCACGGGAGGCGAGTTTTACGCAGTCGTCCTTGCCGCTCCAGCCGCCCGTGGGATTTACCCACACGCGCAGGCGCACCGAGTTGAGGCCGCAGTCCTTGAGCACATCGAATATGTCGGCAGGAGTGCCGTCGGCCTTCTTGAAAGTCTTGCCCGAGGCCTCCATCTCGGAGACCCAGCTTACGTCCGCTCCCTTGGCGAAACCGGGCACTGACACGGCTGCCGGGACGTTCTCGGCGGGAGTGGTGTTTTCAGTTTCGCTCCCCGGCTTGGTGCAGCAGGCTGCAAGAGAAATCAGCGCGATGATGGGTAAGAGTCTGTATTTCATAGTCTTGAAGAATTACTGCAGGAATACGGCCGAAGAGTAACCGCCGATTGACAGGGTGCCGGTGCCGGCGTTGCAGGTGCCGTTGGACACGATGACGTCGGTCAGTTTGTAGCCGGTTACGGGGGTGTTGGCGGTGGAGGCGCCGAAGTTGTGGACCACCAGCACGGTCTGCCCGTCGTAGCTCATCGTCCACATTCCTATGCCGTTGCTGTTGGTCGGCACTTCCTTGATTTCACCCTTGGCGAGGGCCTTGTAGCGGTTGCGCGCCGAGGCGAACTTGCGGTACACGCTGAGCACGGAGGCTTCGCTTGCGCTCTGCGCCTCGACGGAGATGTCGGCGGTCAGCATCGAGTTGTCCACCTTGCCGCTCAGGGACTTGGTCGGTACGGCGCCGGTCCTGGTCCACTTGATCGGGGCCCGCACGTATTCGTCGCCGCCGGACTTCGTGCCCCAGTAGCCGAGCTCCTCGCCCTGGTAGATGAAGGGCTTGCCGGGAGAAGTCAGCAGCACGGCGCCGGCGAGTTTCTCCTTGGCCGCGTTGCGCCCCAGGTCGTTGCCGGCCCGGTCTTCATCGTGGTTGGAGAGTTTGATGGCGTCTATGAAATCGGGGTTCTGGGCGCGGTAGAGATCCCTGAAAGAGATTATGATCTTGGCGAATTCGTTGCCCTTGCCCTTGTTGATGCAGTCCTTGAGGGTCCACCAGTAGGGGAAGTCGAAGTTGGACGGGAGGCCCTGGAAATAGGGGGCCGTCTCGGCGGCGCTGTTTTTCCAGGCTTCGCCGACCATAAACATCTCGCCCTCGCCGCCGCGGGCCTTGTAGGTGGCGTTGCAGTGCTTGTACCATTCTTTCAGGAATGCCACGTTGGCTTTCACCTGGTCCTGGTAAATCCAGATGACGGCGTCCAGTCTCAGGCCGTTCACGCCGAGGTTTATCCACTTGTCGGCGCTGGCGGCAAGGGCCTTGAAGGCGTCGGACTGGGCCGCTTTGTCGTACGGACCGTAGTTGAGGTCCGGCATCGACTGGTCGAACGATGCGAAGTACCAGATGCTGCTGCCGCCGAAAGTGATGTCGGCCGCGGTGCTGTTGTTGATGGCATAGGGCTGCCCGAAGGTGATGCTCTTGCCGCTGCCGCCCCACTTGGTGCCGCCGTCCCAGGACGTGCTGGAAGAACGCACCAGGAAGCCCCAGTCGGTATCCACGTCAATGGTAATCTCGTGGATGCCGGAAGAGGTCTCATACAGGCCCACGAGGCCGGCGGAGCCTATCCAGAGCCATTTGTTCGCAGAGGCGTTGGGGCTTTGGGCCGCGGCGGTGCTTTCGGTCACGGTGATTGTCTTCTTGTTCCAGTCAAGCTTGAAGTGAAGCCTGCCTTTGTAGCCGAGATCACCTCCGGCGGCTGTGTGCCAGGAGCCCATTCCGGGGTTCTTGGCACCGGCGTAATTGTCTATCCTGCCGGCAGCCACGTCGTCGGCCCAGCTTTCGGAAAGCACGTAGAAGCTGCGGTAGGGGCTGCTCTCCGAAGAGATTGCGCTCTGGAACCATTCGCCGCGGCCGGAGTGGTTTAGTACATAGTCCATATAGATGTCTATGTCCTTTTCTGCGGCCTTGTCGATGAGCTTCTTAAAGTCGGCTTCCGTGCCGAGCTTCGGGTCTATGGAATTGTAGTCCAGCACGTTGTAGCCGTGGTAGGAGCTTGAGGTCTGGATGGGAGAGAGCCACAGGGCCGTGGCGCCGAGCTGGTCGAGGTAGTCCAGGTGCTGGGTGATGCCGTTGAGGTCGCCCCAGCCGTCGCCGTCGGAATCGGCGAAGCTATATACATTGAGCTGGTAGGTGATGCCGGATAGTTTCTCGTCCGAAGTCTCCTGCTCCTGTCCCTGCCCCTGTCCTTGTTCTTGTCCGTCGTCGGGGCGTACTTTGTTCTTGTCGGGGTCGCAGGCCATAGCGCAGGTCAGCGCAGCGGCTGCGGCAAAAAATATAAGAAATCTTCTCATCGGAGTGTTATTAACTTAATCTACAATAATAATCATTCCGCTCCGGATTTCCAAACAATTATGCAAGGAAACCGGATGCTGCTGCTCTGGCCTCTTTCCCTCGCCGCTGTCCTTTTCCAAATTCAAAAATAGCCAACATTTTGCGCAGAGTCGGTAAATTGACCTAAAACATTTTGCGCAGAGTCGGTAAATGGCGAATAAAAATTTTGCGCAAGGAGAAATACATACTATATTTGCACATTAAGAAGTGGCCTGTAATATGGAAGAAAGAATATTCAAGCGGAAGTTTTACGAGAAGATGCTCGCCTGGAAGCGGGATAACGACGGGCGAACAGCCCTGATGATTAAAGGCGCCCGCCGTGTAGGGAAATCCACCATTGCGGAAGAATTCGCCAAGAATGAATATGAGTCCTATATTCTGGTGGATTTCACAAAGGTAGGACCGGAAATACCGGCACTCTTTGATGATGTCTCCAACCTGGACCGCATCTTCATGGCGCTGCAATTCTATTTTAACGTCACACTGACACCCCGCAAGTCCGTCATTATTCTGGACGAGATTCAGGAGTGTCCCAAAGCCCGCCAGGCCATCAAGGAACTGGTCAAAGACCATCGGTACGATTATATTGAAACTGGCTCGCTTATCAGCGTTCGCCGCAAAACGCAGGGTATCCGAATTCCCAGCGAGGAAACGCGCCTGACAATGTATTCGATGGACTACGAAGAATTCCGCTGGGCTATGGGAGATGAAACCACAGTGCCTCTTCTTGCCCAAGCATTCGTCGACAGACATCCTCTGGGAGATGCTGCCCACCGCAAAATTATGCGGGATCTACGTCTCTATATGCTGGTAGGTGGCATGCCTCAGGCTGTAAATACCTACCTGGACACCCAGAACCTTTCCCTTGTGGATGCAACCAAGCGGGAGATTCTTGGTCTATATGATGAAGATTTCTACAAGATTGATCCTACCGGTAAAGCAGCAAGTCTTTTCAAGGCCATTCCTGCGCAGCTTGCCGGGAACGCACATCGATATCAGATTACCCCGGTAATTGGTGAAGTGGAGGATACCGCCCTGCTCACACTACTGCACGAGATGGAAGAGAGTAAGACTGTAAACGTGGCGCACCACGTGGATAACCCCAACGTCGGACTTCCTATGACGGACAAGTGGGACACATTCAAAATGTACGTAGGCGACACCGGTCTCTTTGTCACCCTGGCCTTTGCCGACAAGGAAGTAACTGAGAATATCATCTACCAGAAGCTCCTCTCTGACAAACTGGCTGCAAACCTGGGTTATGTATATGAGAATATGATTGCACAGATGCTTACTGCATCAGGAAACAAACTATTCTATCATACTTTCCCGGACAAGAACAAGCACTTCTACGAGATTGATTTCATCCTTTCACGGGCCCAGAAGATATGCCCCATTGAGGTGAAATCATCAGGATACAAGACTCATAAATCATTAGATCTGTTTTGTGAAAAGTATTCAGACAGAATCCGGAACCGCTACCTTATGTATACCAAAGACCTGAGTAAAGACGGCGCTTTACAGATGGTCCCGGTATATATGGCTCCGTTCTTATAGGCCGATAAATGCCCTCAACTCTTTTCCAAAATCTTCATTTTTGTATATTTGCCCGTTCAAAGCGGTTAGTAACAGAATATTACATATAGCAAAAATGAAAGAAGAAGGAAAAACCAATTATGAAGCCCCTGCGACTACCGTCGTAGCGGTAAAAACGGGAGGGGTCGTCTGCCAGAGCCCGGATGGCCTTAGGTCCACCCGTAGTGGTTATGGTACTGCCCAGGAAGATACATGGGGTTAAGGAGGCCACAACTATGAAGAGATTTATAAACATTCGTACCCTGGCCGCCCTGCTTATGGCATCGGCCGCCATTGTTTCCTGCTCCGTCAAGGAGGACATCTTCGAAGAGGAAACCACTATTAAGGAAGAACCTGCCGTTCAGCCGGCTAAGGTTTACACCCTTTCAGTCAACGCAACCAAAGGCGGTGATGATGAAGCCACCAAAGCCCTTTCGCTGGAAGGCAAGACGCTTAACGCCGCATGGGCCCAGAATGAAGAAGTGACCGTTTATAACAATACCAAGAAGGCCCAGCTTGACGGTACGCTGAAGGCCCAAAGCGATGGGAGCAGCACCACACTGAAAGGCTCCCTGACCGGTACCATTGAGAACGGTGATGAGCTGATTCTTCGTTTTAACAGTGCCGATTATGCTTCTCAGAGTGGCACGCTTGATTATATTGCTGCCAACTGCGATTTCGCGGAGGCTTCTATTACCGTCTCCAGCGTTGACGGAGAGAATAATGTTATACCCACCACATCAACGGCTTCATTCGTAAACCAGCAGGCCATTGTGAAGTTCATCCTCAAGGATCAAGATAACAATGACCTCAATGTCAGCAATCTGACTATATCGGCCGGAAGCAACCGCTTGGTGTCGGCAAGGAGTTTTCGCGGGAGCGGAGAAAAGACCTATTATACCGGGTATACGGTGGACGCTGGCACCGGCAACACCAACACAAACGGAGGCTACGATCAAATACTGGATGGAAATACCGCTACAAAATGGTGCGTCACCACAGATACAAAAACCGGAGGTGTTTGGTTTGTTGAGTTCCATACTGCATCTTCAGTTCAGGTAGATGGCTATAAACTCACAACAGCGGATGACACACAAACTTATTCCGGGCGTAATCCCAAGAATTGGACGCTGAAAGCTAAGGTAAACAGTGGCGATGCCTGGACGGTCATTGACACCAAGACTGGCAATACAGACATGCCGGCAGCAAATTACTCCTCCGTCGATTTTGAAACGGATGTGCAAGGCATGTACCAGTATTTCCGTCTTGAGGTGAGCACCGTTCAAAGTGGCGATTGGTTCCAACTCTCAGAGATGCAGTTGTACGGTTGTTCTGACCGGGAGTTTTCCTTCCGATACGGAAATGTCAATGTGACGCCTGCTGCTGCCACTAACGAACTCACCGTTGCCTTGAATAATCAGAGCGGT
The DNA here is from genome assembly GCA_017428035.1 of Bacteroidales bacterium. Taxonomy (GTDB): domain Bacteria; phylum Bacteroidota; class Bacteroidia; order Bacteroidales; family UBA932; genus Equibacterium. The sequence continues at coordinate 5,604 of JAFRRR010000097.1, forward strand.
GCTTCCGATACCTATACATTGACGGCCCGCAGCGGTGGTGTTGGTTACGATTTCACGAAATCGGGAGTGAGATTCGAAAGTGGTAAGTACTATGCCATCACGGTGAAGATGGCAGAGGCACCTCCCGCCGCCCGGACGCTGGCTGAGGCTACTGCCGAGGACTTGGGCAAGATAGCCGGAGCCGACGGCAACATCTATGACGACGCTGCAGCAGCCACCGCTGCCGGCACCACCGCCGTGGCCATGATTGCCTACGTCTCGGGCTCCGAAGGCCTGGCCATTGCGCTGGCAGACGAGAGCGGCTATATGACCTGGTCAACGGCCAAGAGCACCTGCGAGGGTAAGACGGCCGTTACTGGTGCTGCGTGGGTGTTGCCCAGCCTGAATCAATGGAAGACGATGTTCAGTGCCAATGGCGGCAGCGAAAATAGTTACAGCGACCTGAATACGACCATCTCTAACGCTGGTGGTACAGCCTTGCAGGAGGGCAGCTACTGGTCGTCCTCGGAGAACTATAGTGGCGACGCCTACCTCATGTTCTTCTCTGGTGGCCATGCCGGCTGGAGCGTCTACAATAAATTCAGCGACGGCCATGTTCGTGCCTGCCTCGCTTTTTAACCTATTTATCCATTTACCAATTTATCTATTTTAGCCGCGACAGCGGCAATGGATAATACCCAGGGAGGGCGGCCCAGCAAGGGCCGCTTTCTCTGTTTTAACACATCCGGCCATCCCATGGACAATGCATCTCAAATACACTATTGTTCCTCCAGCCGATTCAAAAAATCTGCTACAGTCAGTATCTCGATGTCTGCATAACTGCCAAGAGAGAGTAAATCGCAGTCTCCACTAACGATATAAAGACATTTCCCGTCAACAGCACAGGATATGAACTTGTCGTCATCGGGATCCCGACGGTATCTACGACAATTCTCATCTAACGCTTCTCCGCTCTCATTGACTTAATCTCAGCATTAATCTCATCCTCAGTAAGTCCAAGTTGAGCGGCAGTTTTCTGCGCCTGCTCAATCAGCGAATAGAACTCATCAAGAGAAGGATCCTTAACGG
>JAFRRR010000017.1 GCA_017428035.1 Bacteroidales bacterium
CCGGAACTATATCCGGTATTACAACAACGATAGAATCAAACTGAGGCTAAATGGAAAGAGCCCGGTGCAATACCGAGCTCTGTTCCAATCGAAGGCCTCGTAAATAATGTTAAACCGTCCAACTTTTGGGGGTCACATCATTGCGGGGCCGGCTGTTTTGTTTAGAAGATATCCTCCCTGTCTTTGATATCCTTGATGCGGAGCTGGATGTTGGCCAGGCCCCGGTAGTAGTTCTCTGCAATGGAATAGCAGATATCTATGGGATTGCCCTCCTGAATGTGGGCGAAGTGGTCCGACTGGTTGAAGGCGATGGCCGACATTGCCGGATATGAATTCTCTTCCTGAATCAACTCCAGCTTAAGGTGGCCGTTGTCGGTGCCCACGCAGCGGCCGTTGCCGTTGTCGTATACCCTCTCCGACCAGAATACCGGAGAAGGATTGCCGGGGCCGAAGGGCTGGAACTGCTTCAGCAGGCGGAAGAATTTGGGGGTTATCTGGTTGAATTCCAGATAAGAATCCACATTTATGATGGGAGTAAGGATATCGTCGTTTATAACTTTGGCCACGTGCTCTTCGAAGCGGCGGGAGAACTCTGCAAAGTTCTCTTCTTTCATTGTGAGGCCGGCGGCGTAGGTGTGCCCGCCAAAGTTCTCCAGAAGGTCAGAGCAGGACTCGATGGCCTCGTAGAGGTCAAACCCGGCCACGCTGCGGGCGCTGCCGGCAATGAACCCTTCTGCCGATTTGGTAAGGACTATGGTGGGACGGTAAAACGCCTCTACAAGCCTGGAAGCCACGATACCCACAACGCCCTTGTGCCAGGACGGGTTGTATACTATGGTGGACTTCTTGTTGTCGAAATCGCTGTTGTTCTTGACCATATTAATGGCCTCGAAAGTGATTTCGCGGTCTATGCTCTTGCGCTCGTTGTTGTGGTTGTTGATTTCGTCGCCAATTTTGCTGGCGCTTGCGTCATCGCCGGCAATCAGCAGGTCCACCGCGGTGCGGCCGGACTCCATACGGCCGGCGGCGTTGATGCGCGGGCCAATCTTGAACACTATCTCGTCTATGGTGATGAGGTGCTTTTCCAGGCCGGCCAGCTTTATGATGCTCTGCAGGCCTTTGCGGGGGTGGCTGTTGAGCTGCTTGAGGCCAAAGTATGCCAGCACGCGGTTCTCTCCGGTGACTGACACCAGGTCGGAGGCGATGCTCACAACCAGCAGGTCCAGAAGCTCCAGCACCTGCTCGCGGTGGATGCCGTGGGTCATTGCATAGGCCTGGGCCAGCTTGAAGCCGACGCCGCAGCCCGAAAGGTCATCAAAGGGATAGGTATTGTCGAACCGCTTGGGATCCAGCACAGCCACAGCTCCGGGAAGTTCGCTGTCGGGAAGGTGGTGGTCGCAGATTATGACGTCGATGTTCATATTGGCGGCATATTTCACCTTCTCTATGGCCTTGATGCCGCAGTCCAGGGTAATGATCAGGCTGCAGCCCTTTTTGTGGGCATAGTCGATGCCTTTGTACGAAAGGCCATAGCCCTCGTCGTAACGGTCGGGAATGTAGTAGTTGAGAAGATACTCGTCTGTGACAGACTTCAAGAAGATGTACATCAGCGCCACGGCGGTGGTGCCGTCCACATCGTAGTCGCCGTAGATCAATATCTTCTCTTTGCGCTTGACGGCCAGCTCTATGCGGTCCACCGCCTTTTGCATATCCACCATCAGGAAGGGGTCGTGGAGCATGCTCAGGTCGGGGCGAAAGAACTCGCGGGCCTCGTCGTAACTCTTGATGCCGCGCTGCACCAGAAGGTTGGACAGGACGGGGTCGATGCCCAGCTCTTGTGCCAGCTGACGCACCAGAACGGGGTTTCCCGCCTCCTTTACAATCCACTTTCTGTCTACAATCGGTGTCATAATCAAGCAAAGATACCCCTTTATTTTATTATTGGCAAAAAAAGATTTACTTTTGTGGCTATTATGGAACAGACACTCAACGAACAGGAAATACTCCGCAGAGAGTCCCTCGCAAAACTTCGCGAGCTGGGCATAGAACCTTATCCCGCAGCAGAATACCCCGTCAATGCCTCCACACAGGACATCAAGGACGGCTATGACGATGAAAAACACAACTTCAACGACGTCTGCATTGCCGGCCGCATTATGAGCCGCCGCATTATGGGCGCCGCGTCGTTTATGGAGCTGCAGGACGAGACGGGCCGCATCCAGGTTTATGTGAAGCGCGACGAAATCTGCCCCGACGAGGACAAGACCCTTTACAACACCGTCTTCAAGAAACTGCTTGACATTGGCGACATAATTGGCATTACCGGCTTTGCGTTCATTACCCAGACCGGCCAGCTGAGCGTGCACGCCAAGAGCCTGACGGTGCTTAGCAAGTCGCTGCGCGTGCTCCCGATTGTCAAGACCGATGCCGACGGCACCGTGCACGACGGGTTCACCGACCCCGAGCTGCGTTACCGCCAGCGTTATGTGGACCTCATTGTAAATCCTCAGGTTCGCGATGTGTTTGTAAAGCGCGCAAAGATCATATCCACAATGCGCGAATACTTCAACGAGGCGGGCTGCCTGGAGGTCGAGACCCCTATCCTTCAGAGCATCCCCGGCGGTGCCGCTGCCCGTCCGTTCATCACCCACCACAACACTCTGGACATCCCCCTGTACCTGCGTATCGCCAACGAGCTTTACCTCAAGCGCCTGATTGTGGGCGGCTTCAAAGGTGTCTATGAGTTTGCCAAGGACTTCCGCAACGAGGGTATGGACCGCACCCACAACCCCGAATTCACTTGTATGGAGATTTACGTAGCCTACAAGGACTACAACTGGATGATGAAGTTTGTAGAGAAGATGCTGGAGAAGGTGGCAATGGCCACCAACGGCTGCACCAAGTTCGACGTCTGGGGCAACGAGATAGAGTTCAAGGCCCCCTACCGCCGCCTGCCTATGCTGGAGGCAATCAAGGAATACGCCGGCGTGGATATCTCCTCTATGAGCGAAGACGAGCTGCGCGACACCTGCAAGAAGCTCAATGTCCCCATCGACCCCTCTTTCGGCTACGGCAAGCTGGTAGATGCAATCTTTGGCGAATATTGCGAGAAGAATCTTATCCAGCCTACATTCATAACCGACTATCCCGTGGAAATGAGTCCGCTTACCAAGCGTCACCGCAGCAATCCCCGCCTGACCGAGCGTTTCGAGCTCTTTGTGAACGGCAAGGAGCTGGCCAACGCCTACAGCGAGCTCAACGATCCCATTGACCAGTTCGAGCGTTTCGAAGACCAGGCCCGCCTGAAAGCCAAGGGCGACGACGAGGCTATGTACATCGATATGGACTTTGTCCGCGCGCTGGAATACGGTATGCCGCCCACCTCGGGCCTTGGAATGGGCATAGACCGGCTCACGATGTTTATGACCAATTCCACCACCATTCAGGACGTGCTCTTCTTCCCGCAGATGAAACCGGAGAAGAAGGCCGACAAACCCGCCCAGGAGGCGTAACGACCCACCGCATTGGAACGCATAGAATCCCTGCAGAACCAGCGTCTTAAAGACGTCGTGGCACTGTCGGCAAAGTCGTCGCTTCGCCGCAGCCAGGGGTTGTGCGTGGTGGAAGGGCGCCGCGAGGTAGAGCGTGCACTGGCCGCCGGGTTCACTCTGGACCAACTGTATTTCTGCCCCGACATTATTCAGCAAGAAGAAATCCAAAGCCTTATAGAGACCGCTCCCAAGGCGTTTTCCCTCTCCAAGGCGACCTATGCAAAGATAGCCTACCGCGAAGGGACCGAAGGTCTGGTGGCGGTTATGAACACGCCCGTGCGTTCGCTGGAAAACTTGCCTAAAAAGACTGGTTCGCTGGTGATTGTGCTGGAATCGGTGGAAAAGCCCGGCAATCTGGGCGCCATACTCCGCAGTGCCGATGCCAGCGGCGCCGACGCCGTGATAGTATGCGACCCGCTCACCGACATCTACAATCCCAACGCCGTGCGTGCCAGCTGCGGGGCGGTGTTCACCGTCAACGTGGTGGCCTGCACCTCGCAGGAAGCCTGCGAGTGGCTTTCGGCCAATGATTTCAAGATCATCACCGCCCAGCTGCAGGATTCAAAGGTATATTACGACGTAGATTTCACCCCCAGCACCGCGCTGGTATTCGGCACCGAGGCCACCGGTCTCACCGGCTTCTGGCGCGAGAAGGCAGATGCCCACATAATGATTCCTATGATGGGCAAGATGGACTCCCTGAATGTGGCCACCTCAGTGGCGATTTTGAGTTACGAGGCGCTCCGCCAGAAAAACCTGAAGAAATGAGATTCGGCATCATAGGAAACCCTGTCTCCCACAGCCGGAGCCCGAAACTGTTCGCCGCATACACCGGCGGCAAGTATCCTTACGACCTGATAGAAGAGCCCGACTTTGAGAAGGCCTACGACCGTTTTCTGAAAGACTACGAGGCGGTGAATGTCACTATGCCGTTCAAGGAACTGGCATATTACAAGAGCGTTCCCGGCAGCGATGCCGTCCGCGCCATAAAAGCCGTCAATATCCTCAAGAAAGAGGGCGACAAGGTGGTGGGTTATAATTCTGACTATCTGGGCGTCAAGCGACTTCTTCAAGACCGCGGTGTAGCTGGATGGCGGCTGCTGGTGGTAGGATGCGGAGGTGCCGCCAAGGCAGCGGCCGTGGCTGCCGTTGAGGCGGGCTGCACGGTGACTATGACCAACCGCAGCTTTGAAAAATGCCACGCCTTTGTGCGCCACTGCCCGCTGGATCTTCATATGGCAGAGTTGCCGGAAGTCAGAATGGAAGATTACGACTTCATCATTTATGCAATCCCGGCGGCTATGGAATGCCTTGACAGCTGGGACTTCTCCGGCAAGACGGTACTGGAGGCGAATTATGCCAATCCGGTGCTGCGCGAAAGAGTTTCGGCAGACGGCGGTATATATATCGAGGGGCTTGAATGGCTCAAGGCCCAGGCCGATACAGGATATGATATTATGCTAAAGCAGAAATGAAAAAGGTTCTCCTTTGCGTTATAGTGTTTTTAGCAGGCGTTTTTGGCGCAGCCGCCCGCGAATGGAACTTTTCTGTGGGGACAGATGCGTCGACCCAGTTTATGTGGAGAGGATTCACTGTTGGCAAAACACCTACCATCGTGCCCACTTTCACTTTCAATTACAATAAAGACGGCTTCGGCTTCGAGGCGGGCTACTGCTCTGTGACCGAGTTGCAGGGTGATCACTACCTGGAGATGGACCTCTGGGCCACTGCCAGATACAAGGGATTCACTTTCACTGCACTGGAGCAGGGTCTTGGAAACAATCTGGGCATCGGAGGATACAAAGACAATCTGGAGCTGACGCTCATATGCGAGCTGCCGCTGGAGCATTTTCCCGCATCCGTCTCCTGGAACACCTTTGTGGCGGGCGACGATTTCAATCTGGACGGCAGCCGGGCATTCTCTTCTTACGCAGAGATCAAGCTGCCATGCCAATTCCAGAATTTCTCTGTATGTGCAACCGCCGGTGCGGTGCCGTTCAAGTCAGAGATCATCTATAAAAACAGTGGTGGATTCAAGTTTATCAACCTGAACCTTCGCTCCAGCTACACTTTTACCGACGGCGAAAACTTTCAGCTTCCGATATACGCTCAGTACACTTACAACCCGCTTCTCAAGAACCACACCTTCCTGCTGGGCTTTTCGATAATGTTATTATCTTTGTGAGTAACGAACAATTTTAAAAAAACTAAATATGGCATCATTGAACAAAGTAATGTTGATTGGAAACGTGGGCAGAGACCCCGAGGTAAGAGATTTTGAGGGCGGAGTGAGAAGGGCCAGCTTTACCCTCGCAACCACCGAGCAGTTTCGCGACCGCGAGCAGACCGAGTGGCACAATATCATTGCGTGGCGCCAGCTTGCAGAGCTTGCCGACAAGTATATCCGCAAAGGAAGCCAGATTTATGTAGAGGGGCGCCTCACCACCCGTTCGTGGGATGGCAACGACGGCGCAAAGCATTATACTACCGAGATAGTGGCAAACACCATCCAGCTGCTTGGTCGCCGCGGCGATTCTTCAGCAGCCGGCGATCCCGGCGCACAGCCTCAGCAGAGCTACAGCCGCCCTGCCGCTCCCCAGCAGAGTTACTCAAGGCCGGAACCCGCTCCCCAGAGTGCAGCACCCGCTGCCAGCCCTATGGCTGCAGATTCTACCGAGGTAGATGATTTACCTTTCTAACCACTTTTAATACAGTTTTTTAATCAAGAAATGAAAAAGCTTTTTGTCTGCGCAGCCGCTATTTTGTTGTGCGCAACCAGTGTATTTGCCCAGGAGGGCGCGTGGTCTTTCTCTATAGGCACTGATGCAGCCACCCAGTATATGTGGCGCGGATATGCCCTGAGCAACACTCCCACTCTTACCCCCACGGCTACTCTCAATTTTGAAAAGAACGATTTTTCTTTTGAATTGGGTTATTGCAGCATTACCGAACTCCAGCGCGAGCATTATCTGGAAATGGACGTATGGGCTGCTGCATCATACAAGGGCATTACCCTTATGGCACAGGAATATGGCTGCGGCAACAACCTTGGCATAGGCGGCTACAGCGACAACCTTGAGCTGACTCTCTCATATGAGTTGCCCTTTGAGTTTCTCCCTCTGACGCTCTCCTGGAACACTTTTTTGCTGGGTGACGATTATAACTGGGACGGCGACGATGCGAAGCGCGCATTCTCTTCTTATGCAGAGGCATCCCTGCCCTACGAGTTTGGCAACTTCTCTGTTTGCGCCACTGCCGGTGCGGTTCCTTTCCGCTCAGACGATATGTACGAGACAGAAGGTTTCAAGCTGGTGAACCTGAGCCTGCAGTGCGGCTATAACTTCTCCATCGGAGAGAACTTTAGCCTGCCTGTTTTTATCCAGGACACCTACAACCCTCTCTTCAAGAAGAACTATGTAGTCCTCGGCTGCGGCCTTAGCTACACTTTTGAACTGTAGTACAACAGAGTACAGACAAAAAAACCGGCTCCTTAGTGACATGAACCCCGAAAGTTAGACAAAAAACTTTCGGGGTTTTGTTATGTCAAAAAAGTACAAGAAACACTGTTATGAGGATCGCCTCAAGTATATGAGGATGCTGGAAGATGGATATAGTATCCATTATATTCATAAG
>JAFRRR010000098.1 GCA_017428035.1 Bacteroidales bacterium
CACTGCGATGCGCTTGGCGCTCTTGGGCAGTGCGCGTTTGAAATATTTCAGAGAGAAAGGACGATACAGGTGGACACTGATCACACCCAGCTTGCGGCCTTCTTTATCTGCCAGATAGTCTATGGTCTCTTTAATGGTGTCGCATACAGAACCCATTGCCACAATGATATCTTCTGCCTGAGGATCGCCGTAATAGTCAAACGGCAGATAGTGGCGGCCGGTGAGCTCTGCAATCTCGCCCATATAGCGGGCCACGATGTCGGGGATGGCATCGTAATACTGGTTCACCGCCTCGCGGGCCTGGAAGTAAACGTCAGGGTTCTGGGCGGTACCGCGGGTAACCGGTTTCACCGGGTTGAGGGCGCGGGCGCGGAATGCCTCAAGGGCCTTCTCGCTGACCAGCGGACGCAGATCCTCGCCTTCCAGAAGCTCTATTTTCTGTATCTCGTGGGAAGTGCGGAATCCGTCAAAGAAATGCACGAAGGGCAGGCTGCTCTTAATGGCCGCCAGGTGTGCGACTGCACCCAGGTCCATAGCTTCCTGCGGGTTGTTTGACGCCAAAAAGTTGAAGCCGGTGGCACGGGCTGCCATTACGTCCTGATGGTCGCCGAAGATTGAGAGGGCGTGCGAAGCCAGGGCGCGGGCCGATACGTGGAACACGCCGGGCAGCAGTTCGCCTGCAATCTTGTACATATTGGGGATCATCAGCAGCAGGCCCTGGGATGCAGTGAAGGTAGATGTGAGGGCGCCTGCCTGCAGCGAACCGTGCACTGCGGCTGCGGCACCCGCCTCACTCTGCATCTCGGTGACCGACGGAATATCGCCGAACATATTTTTCTTGCCGTACGCCACCCACTCGTCAAAAAGTTCGGCCATTGTAGAGGATGGTGTGATAGGGTAAATAGCAGCGTTTTCGCTGAACAGATAGGCTGCATGAGCCGCTGCATAGTTACCGTCACACGTGATAAAATGCTTTGCCATTTAGTATGTTTTAGTGTTAAGAAATACGGATATGGTGAAATTAGGACCTTATAACCCAATTTCAGTTACAAAACTAACAAATAATTGGCACATTTTATGATTAATATCATCCAAAAGTTCTACCTTTACCATAAATAAATGAAAAGAATGAAAAGATTTATTTTGACAATCGCCATTCTGGCCGCTTCTGTTAGTGCTTTTGCTCAGGTTGAAACTTCTGGAATGGATCCCGCAAAGAGTAGGGAATTTATGTTGGAAAGGCTTTACAAGCTCCCCGAATTTTCAAAAGGTACCGTTGTGTTCGATCAGGATGCCGCCGTATATGAAGAAGACGGCACACCTATGACGCTGCACCCTTCGCAGGGCATCATCAACATCAACAACCTGCATCAGTGCGTGGTTATGATCAACGGCAACGACACCATCCCCATCGTATACGAAGACAACGTCGTCAAGGTAAACACCAACAAGGCGATGTACCTCAAGATAAAGGGCATCTACTATGAAGTGCTGGAATACAACGAATCCATCCTGGGTTATATGCAGGTGCTCAAGGGCGAGGATATGGGTACCCGCGACGCCTACGGCAGCCGCTCGCAGCTGAGTTCCGTGACCAACATCACCTCTCTTGCCGGCGAAGGCGCCCCCACTACCAGCCTCACTCCCAACACCGATATGCGCTACACCTGGGAGCAGCGCCCCGTGTTCATCCACGGCAAAAAGGTGGCTTACCTCAACGAGAAGCAGCTCTGCAAGATGTTCAAGAAGAAATCAGCAATCGTCAAAGAATACTTCGCAACCCACGATGTTGACCAGTACAGCGTGGACCAGGCCCGCGAGCTCTACAAGATGCTGATGCAGTAAACCCGCAATTATTATCCTACGGACTCAATATCGACAGCGCTTTCGGGCGCTGTCTTTTTTATGAGGCCGGCGAGGACGGTGCCGGGGCCGACTTCGGTGAAGGAGGTGGCGCCGTCGGCAATCATATTCTGCACGGTCTGGGCCCAGCGGACGGGGCTGGTGAGCTGCTTGAGCAGGTTCTCACGGATTTTCTCCGGGTCCATTGTGGGCTGGGCGTCAACGTTCTGATATACCGGGCAGAACGGCTCGTGGAAATAGGTGCGGCCAATGGCTTCGGCCAGGCGCTTGGCCGCCGGCTCCATCAGCGGAGAGTGGAATGCGCCGCCCACCGGAAGCACCAGCGCACGTTTGGCGCCCGCCTCCTTCATCGCCTCGCAGGCCCTTTGCACCGCCTCCATTTCGCCCGAGATCACAAGCTGGCCGGGGCTGTTGTAGTTGGCCGGCACCACCACGCCTTCTGTCTTTTCGCAAATATCCTCTATGGTCTGGAAGTCCAGGCCAAGGATGGCCGCCATAGTGCCGGGGTTGGCGTCACAGGCCTGCTGCATAGCCTCGGCGCGGATGGCCACAAGGCGCAGCGCGGGCTCAAACTCCAGCGCGCCCGCCGCCACAAGGGCAGAGAATTCGCCCAGCGAATGGCCGGCAGTCATCTCCGGGTTGAAGTCTTCCATACAGGTGGCGGTTATCACCGAATGGAGGAACACCGCCGGCTGTGTCACCGCGGTGGCCTTGAGGTCCTCTGCACTGCCCGAAAACATCACCTTGGTAATGTCAAAGCCCAATATCTGGTTGGCTCTCTTGAACAGAGCCTTGGCGTGCTTGTTTGACTGGTAGAGTTCTTTGCCCATACCGGGGAACTGCGACCCCTGACCCGGAAATACGTATGCTTTCATTTTGGCTGAATCATTTTA
>JAFRRR010000099.1 GCA_017428035.1 Bacteroidales bacterium
ATGCTACGAAAAAGCTGCGCTCCGGGCCAGGGAGAACATAGAACCCCTGGTCCCTACGCGAAGCTTTTTCTGCGCTTTATCGCTCGGGCTTCTGCCGGAGCTTACTTCTTGGCGATGTTGGCGCGCATTTCGGTGTCGGCCTGAATGTTCTTGAACTTGTAGTAGTCCATAATGCCGAGATTGCCGTTGCGGAAGGCTTCTGCCATTGCCAGAGGCACCTCTGCCTCGGCCTCGATGACCTTGGCGCGGGCCTCCTGGGCCTTGGCCTTCATCTCCTGCTCCTGGGCCACCGCCATTGCGCGGCGCTCTTCGGCACGGGCCTGTGCGATGTTCTTGTCTGCATTTGCCTGGTCCATCTGCAGCACGGCGCCAATGTTCTTTCCGACATCCACGTCTGCGATATCGATAGAGAGAATCTCAAATGCGGTCCCGGCATCCAAACCCTTGCTGAGCACCACCTTGGAGATGCTGTCGGGATTCTCGAGCACCTCTTTGTGGGTGGCTGCGCTACCGATGCTGGACACGATGCCTTCGCCCACGCGGGCCAGCACGGTCTCTTCGCCGGCGCCGCCCACCAGCTGGTGGATGTTGGTGCGCACGGTCACGCGGGCCTTGGCTATCAGCTGGATACCGTCCTTGGCCACAGCCGATACGGGCGGGGTGTTGATAACCTTGGGATTTACGGACATCTGCACGGCCTCAAACACGTCGCGGCCCGCCAGGTCAATGGCGGCAGCCTTTTTGAAATCGAGGGCGATGTTGGCCTTGTCGGCGCTGATGAGGGCATTTACAACCCTGCCTACGTGGCCTTTTGCCAGATAGTGGGCCTCGAGTTCGTTGGCGTTGAGTTTAAGACCGGCCTTGGTGCCGGCAATCATAGCCTGTACGATGGTTCCCGGAGGGACCTTGCGCCAGCGCATCAGGATAAGCTGGATAAGTGAAACCCTGGCGCCGGAAATCAAAGCCTGGAACCAAAGGGTCACGGGGAAAAGCCACAATAACAGGAGCAGCAGGACAAAACCGACTGCTATCCACACGAAAGTCATTGGTGTCATATTCAGTTAGATTTTTTGATAAATATTTTCTCTCCTTCAATGGCGCTGACCTCAACCGCGCAGCCGGGATCCACAAAGCCGTCGGAAGAGTTTACCTCGGCCTTGGTGCCGTCTTCGAAACGGACCATACCCATAGGGGCCAGGCGGGTCACTGTGGTTCCCTTGCTGCCAACGGCGATGCTGTGCTGATCGGCATTGACATCAACCTTGGAGTCTATTTTGGTGTTGAGGGTGGCCTTTTTCCAGGTGGAGGCGCGCATCACCCACACTATCAGCGCCGCCGCCAGCAAAATGCAGATGATGGTGACAATGATGCCGGCCGTGTTGCCCAGGCGGGTGAATGCCAGCCAGCAGGCGGCGCCCAGCGAGCAAATGCCCAGGATGCCGGTCACGGCAAAGCCTGGTATCAGCAGGGTTTCAACAAGCAGGAGCAGCAGCCCCACTACAATAAGAATTATTATCGGTCCCATATATTACTATTTAATAGGTTCTATGACTATGCCCTCTGCTCCGGCGGCAATGGCGGCGTTGCGCAGCTTCTCTGCCGAGGTCTTGTCCAGCGGCGCCACGAAGTATATCACGCGGCCGTTTTCGCTGCTGCGGGCTATATCAGTTGTGCTGCCCTCGCGTATCACGGTGAGAATTTCGGCAGGGATGCCGTCGGGATACTCGCGCAGCACCAGACGGTATTTCTGGCTGTCCTTGCGCTTGGCCTCAAGCGTGCGGGCGTTCTTTACGTTGACGTTGACCCCGTCGTCAAAGGCCACGATGGCGGCAGAGGAGAAGCCCTTCTTCTTAACTGTTGTGAGGGCTTTGTTGGCCTCGGCCCAGGTGTAGAACAGGCCAACGCGGTAGACATATTTGCTGCCCAGACGCTTCTCAAACGCGGGGCTGAGCCCCTTGAGGCGGGTGGCGTCCATCCTGTTGGCGTTGGTGGCCAGCTGAATCTGATAAACCAGCCCGTCGGGCAGTGTATAGTCGGTGATGAGTTCCGAAACGTCCAGGACCTTGAAGTTGAGGTCCACCTTGGATTCGGGCTGGGCAAAGTCAAAATCGGGCATCTGGCCCAGCGAGCGCTGCATAAAGGTGTACTGCGGGGCGGAGATGGGAGCGTCGGTCTCGGAGAGGGTCTCTTCCAGGAACTGCTGCTCGAACTCCTCCGGATTGATTTCCTCGCCCCTTACCAGAAAGTCCATCTCCACCACCTGGATTTCTGAAGAGAGGTCGCTGAGCCGGGTCTGAAGGTTGAAAATCTCGCTCTCTGCAGCCACAATGCCCCTTGAGATATCCTTGCGGTCGTCTTCGTCGCTCTCTGCGTATGCGGCGCGGCTGGCCGCGATGGCGCTTTGCAGCACCTTGATGGAATCCTTCACGGCAGAATATCTTCCCACAAGGGCAAAGTAGCGCGCAAAGGAATCCTCGTCGTACATTGTGTGCGAGAACAGGCTCTCGTCTATGTCAAGTTTGATATTTGGACGGGGACGCAGGGCGGCCAGCCGGCGGGCGTCCTCTACCGATTCTATGGAGGTCTTGACGGGGGTCGGGTCGTATCTGAGCAGATATATCACGACGCTGTCTTCAGAGCAGGCGCGGTTGGATGCAAACAGCGAGAAGTTGCCGTCGGGCGTGTTGCAGAACAGCAGGTCGTCGTAGGGCGAGGAATAGGGGAAGCCCAGATTCTCCGCCACACCCCATTCCTGACGGGTTTCGTCCCATTCGCTCACAAACAGGTCGTAGCCGCCCATACCGTAGAGACCCTTGGAAGAGAAGTAGAGTTTCTTGCCGTCTTCGCTGAGCACGGGGAAGATTTCGTCGTCGGCAGAGTTGATGCCGTCGCCCATATCTGTAAGCGGCCCCCAGGCGCCGTTTTCCTGGCGGACGGACCAGTTGAGGTCATAGGTGCCCCACTGTCCCCTGGTGGGGATGACAACCTTGTCCATATCTTCTGTATAGATAAAGGCCTCTCCGTCGGGACCCTTTCTCCACGATTTGTCGGGGAAGTGGCTGTAGTACAGGAAAAACCGGTTGCGGGGCACGGTTACGCTGGAAATAACAGTGGGCCTGGACGCATAGTTGAGCATATTGAGGCCGTTTTCGCACCAGGTGATCTTCTCCGAAAGAATAATCCTTTCGGTGGAATCCTGGGTGCGCTCCAGCGCGCGGGCGTAGTCGTGCCGGGCCGTTTCAAAGTCGTAGCTGCCCAGAGCCCTGTCGCCGCTGCTTATCAGGGATTTGGTGTTCTGGCCCGCCGCATTTGTCGCAAAAACGGGCAGCAGCAGCGCCAGGATAAAGATTTTGAAAATATGTTTCATCGCCTTTTTTCTGAAGAAAGCAAAAACAAAAATACGAAATACTTCACATATTGAGAAAAAATACTAATTTTGCAGACTATTTTTCGCGAAATATCGAAATATCAAAATATTAAATAAGCAATAATTATGCAAAGTAAAGGAGCCATTCGTTTAGTGGCAATTCTCATCGGCCTGGCTTGCGCTTTCCAGCTGTCGTTCACGCTGGTCACCGCACTCCAGGAGCGCAAAGCCGCAAAATATGCGCAGAAAGTAGTGGAGCAGGAGCAGACAAAGCCTGAGTTCCAGGCGGTTTCTGAGCTTAACCGCGCATTTTATCTGGACAGCGTAAACACTGCGGCAAACAACAGGTACATCGACTCCATATCCACCGAGAAAGTTTATCTCGGCTACACATACAAGGATGTAAAGGAGAAAGAGATTAACTTGGGTCTGGACCTCAAGGGCGGTATGAACGTGATGCTGCAGTTGGATCTGGCGGAGCTGGTGCGCAACTGCGCCCGTGAGAAAACTTCCGACAAGTTCAACCAGGCACTCAAGCTTGCCCGCGAGCGTGCAGAGGAGACCCACACCGACTTCATCACCCTTTTTGCAGA
>JAFRRR010000100.1 GCA_017428035.1 Bacteroidales bacterium
AGAACTGCAGACCCGCGCCAAGAAGGGTATCTAATATGTGTTTCTGCAGAAAGAATAAAATACGCCGTATGGAGGTGGTTGACGTTAACGCCCACCTCCATACTCCGTATTCATTCAGCGCCTTTGACAGCATTCCCCAGGCGGCACAGATGGCTGCCGAGCAGGGCGTCAAGGTGGTAGGTATCAACGATTTCTACTCTATGGACGGATATGCAGAGTGGGACAGGGAAACCCGTGCCCGCAAGCTTTATCCGCTTTTCAACATAGAGTTCATCTCCCTCAACAGCGAGGACCAGGCGGCCGGAGTCAGGGTCAACGATCCCAACAATCCCGGCCGGACTTATATCAGCGGCAAGGGACTGGCTTTCCCGGTGAAACTCTCCGGCGAGCCTGCAGCCCAGCTGGCAGCGGTCAAAAAGGAATCCAACCTTCAGGTGGCCGCTATGTGCGAAAAGGTGACCGGCCTGTTCAAAGCCCTGGAAGCTGAATTCGGCTGGGACGAGGCTTCTATCCGCGATAAACTCACCAAAGGCAGTCTTCGCGAGCGCCATCTGGCCAAGGCCATCCGCCTGGCTGTGGCACGTCTGTATCCCGATGCAGAGGCTCAGAAGGCATTCTACGAGAAGTTGTTTGGCGGAAAGGCCCTCAAGAGCGATATAGCAGCCGATGCCAAGGTAGAGAACGAGATCCGCGGCAACCTGCTCAAGGCGGGCGGCGCGGCTTTCGTGCCCGAAACTCCCGAGGCCTTCCTGCCTATGGCCACCGTGCGCAGCATTATCCTTGCTGCCGGCGGCATTCCCACTTATCCTTTCCTGGCCGACGATGCCAAGGGCGGTTTCACCGACTTTGAGGGCAACTTGGAAAAGGCTGCCGCAACGCTCAAGGCCCGCGGCTTTTACAGTGTGGAATTCATCACCACGCGCAACAGTGTTGAGGTACTTGAGAAATATTGCAACTATTTGTGGGACAATGGCTTTGTGGTTACTCTCGGCAGCGAGCACAACACCCCGGCAATGGAGCCCATCAAGTTGGCGGCCCGCGGCGGAGTGGATCTGACGCCCCGTCTCAAGCAGCTAAACTATTGGGGAGCCTGCATCACCGCCGCCCATCAGAAACTGGTGGCCGACGGTTTCGAAGGCTATCTGGACGCCGACGGCCGTCCCAACCTTAAATATCGCGACAAATTCATCCTTATGGGTGACAGAATCATCAAGGAAGCAATAAAATGACAGATATCGAAAAATTAGTGGAAGTTTCCCGTCGCTATGGCAGCGACTCCCGCTTTGTGATTGCAGGCGGCGGAAACACCTCTTTTAAAGATAACGAACGCCTTTGGGTTAAGGCGAGCGGCCACGCACTGGCCACTATTGACGAAGACGGCTTTGCTGTGCTGGACCGCAGCCTTCTGAACCAGATGGGGGAGAAGGTCTACAGCAGCAATCCCGCAGAGCGGGAAGACCAGGTGAAGAACGACCTGGCCGCAGCCTGCATAACCAAGGGCCGCCGCCCGTCGGTGGAGACATCGCTGCACAATGCTATGAGCGCCCGCTTCATAGTGCACTTGCATCCCACCGCCGTGAACGGCGTGATGTGCTCCAACAAGGCTGAAAGCGCCTGCCGTGAACTCTTTGGCAGCGACGCTCTGTTCGTACCCTACACAGATCCCGGCTACACCCTTTTCAAGAAGGTCTATGACGATATCAAGGCTTTCAAGGCTGCCAACGGCCGCGAGCCCAAGGTTATCTTCCTCCAGAACCACGGCGTGTTCGTGGGGGCCGATACAGTAGAAGAGATTGATGCCATATATGCCGATATGCTCTCCAAGATCGAGGCCCGCGTGAAGCCGGTGGATGAAACCCCCACCGAGGTTTGCGACTGTGCCACGGAGGTTGTGCCGGCCATCCGCTCTATCCTTTCCCGCGGCGGCCGCGGCGACAAGATCATCAAGGTCGTGAAGAATGCCCTTGTAGATGAATTTATCGCATCTGAAAGCGCTTTTGCCCGCGTGGCTGCGCCTTTCACCCCGGACGGCATAGTATATTGTAAATCGGCCTATCTTTATATAGAGGGCGCTGATGCCGCTCAGAAGATTGACAATGCCGAGAAGGCAATTGAGAAATACACCGCAGAGCGCGGCTACACCCCCAAGGTAATTGCAGTTAAGGGCGTCGGCCTGCTGTCCGTTGGCGACAATGCAAAGGCTGCCGGCATCATTGCCGAGGTCTTTACAGATTGTATGAAGATCGCCTCTTATGCCGCTGCCTTTGGCGGTGAGCATCCTATGACCAAGACCCAGATCGATTTCATAGATAACTGGGAGGTAGAGAATTATCGCCGCAAGGTGAGTGCTGCCGGAAGCCACGGCCGCGCCGAGAATAAGATTTTCATTGTGACAGGTGCCGCCCAGGGCTTTGGCGAGGGCATTGCCCGCTGCCTGGTAGAGGAGGGGGCCAATATCGTGGTCGCCGACCTCAACGAGACCACCGGTATGGCCACTGCCGCCAACCTGAACTCCCTGTGCAAGAACAACCGCGTGACCTTCTTCAAGACCGATGTCACCAGCTACGATTGCCTGGTGGCCCTGGTTAAGGATACCGTATGCAATTTTGGCGGCGTGGACTGCTTTGTAAGCAACGCCGGCATCGCCATTGCGGGCGATCTGACCCAGATGGTTCCGGAGAAGTTCGACCTGGTGACCAGGATCAATTACCACGGTTTCTTCTATTGCGCCAAGGCGGTGGCTCCCGTGCTCAAGGCGCAGACCCGCTACGACGAAGAGCGCTACGGCGATATCATCCAGATCAACTCCAAGAGCGGTCTGGAGGGCAGCAAGGCCAATTTTGCCTATGCCGGCAGCAAGTTCGGCGGCCTTGGCCTGGTACAGTCGTTCGCTATGGAGCTGGCGCCGTTCCGCATCAAGGTAAACGGCATCTGCCCCGGTAACTTCCTGGACGGTCCGCTGTGGAGCGACCCCGTGAAGGGTCTCTACGTGCAGTATCTGAATGCCGGCAAGGTTCCCGGCGCCAAGACTGTGGACGACGTGCGTGAGTACTACCTCAGCAAGGTTCCTATGCACAAGGGCTGCACACCCAAGGATGTCACCAAGGGCGTTTTGTATCTGGTGGACCAGACCGGCGAGACCGGCCAGGCTCTGCCAATTACCGGCGGCCAGATTATGCTGAAATAATTAATAAGATATCTATATGAAAACTAAAGCTGTACGTCTATACGGAAAAGATGATCTCAGACTCGAAGAGTTTGAACTTCCCGCAATCAAGGACAATGAAATTCTTGCAAAGGTTGTGAGCGACTCCATTTGTATGTCGTCATACAAAGCTGCTCACCAGGGCACCGACCACAAGCGCGTTCCCAACGATGCGGCCACCAACCCCGTGATCATCGGCCACGAGTTTGCCGGTGAGATTATGGAGGTCGGCAGCAAGTGGGCAACCGAGTTCAAGCCCGGTGACAAATTTTCCATCCAGCCCGCACTGACTTACGAAGGAGGCCCCGTGGGCGTCCATTCGGCTCCCGGATATTCCTACAAATACATAGGCGGCGACGCCACTTACGTGGTGATCCCCCGCGAGGTCATGGAGCAGGGCT
>JAFRRR010000101.1 GCA_017428035.1 Bacteroidales bacterium
ACAGGATGGGAGTCTGTGGCGGTTGCTGAGGGGCCCCTTTGGGGAGAGCAACTGACACAGTCTCCCATACCGCTTTCCCTTTCATCGTGCCGGCCTGGCCGCCTCTGCGGACTGGCGGGCACTCATTGAACCCAGACGTATTGGGCTGGCCAGCTCTGCTGGACTGCCGAATGCGGCTGACCGCTGATCTACCTCCGCACCGCACCGACGCTGCAGGCCGTAGTGAGTGCTCGACAACGGAGGCCTGGCACCATCGGCCCCATCGGCACTGTCCAAAATTTCGCCGAAGGCGGGAATCATCGGCATATCGGCAACATCGGCCCTGGGTATCCATTTCCCCAATAGCACTATAAGCACCAATAGACGGTTATAGATTCTATAGTACGGGAATAGACGGCTGAGGCCCTTGTATGGCAGGTTGAATAGATATACTATAGACGTACTATAAACGCGAATAGATTTTATAGTGAAGATGAATAGACCAATCAACACCTCCATTAGCTCAACAGCCAACACCTGCACCATGAGCGGCGGCAGCCGCTAGTGGGCCGGCTGGGCAGCGGGCTATCCAGAGGCAGCGCAGCTGCCGGAGGATGCCATCGCAGGGCGGGCGGGTTCATATTGTGCGGGAGCCTCGGGCGCTGGCGTGCGAGGGCCTTGGAGAGTCTCTTTGGCTTCCTGGGAGCCCTGCGGACAGGAAGGTAAAGAGTCTCTCCTGCGTGGCAAATGAGAGTGGAAGTCAGCGTCCGCGCAAGGTGCGGCGCTGGCTGGAACCAAGCCTTCTGAACGAAGCTTTAGCGGAGAGAAGAGGGCTTGACCGCTTAGATATCGGCATCGACACAAGCCGCATCGGCATTGATATAATTAAAGCCGGAGCCCATATGAGACCCCGGCGTATTATTATGTAGTAATTGACTTATTAATTGATTACTACGCCTCCAGAAGAGGAACCCAAATCTGCAATGGAATTGTCAAGTCTAAGAGTACCGCCCTCTAGTTTTATCATAAATGTAACAAGATAGCCCGCATTAAGTGTTGGCATGTCAGCAACAGTTAATGTATAATCGGATGTAGCACCATACACTTCTATTCTAATCTTAATCTGAAGGCCACTCTTGAATTTCTGAGGGAATGTGACACAAGAGAAGTATTCTCCGTCATTCGCGCTGCCGATAGCAATGGAATGTGTTGCTCCCGATTCAAACTCAATGTTTGGATTCAGCTCCGGGAAATATGCTATGTCCTGCTGATTCAATACAAATGAGGCCGTTCCTGCCATATACTCGTTCTCATCAACGGGACACACCTCGATTCTTTTTATTGTAACGTTTGACTTGAATCTGAACAAATCCAGGCATGGCTTGAGATTCACATTTACCACCTGAGGCAGCTCCATTCCGCCGTAAGATGCTAAGGCTGCGTAATAAGGGATGTCCTGGAGAGTGGACTGGTCTGCATTAACGGTTGTCTTCGCGCGTGCAACATGGCCTCCGGAGACAACTGCACCGACTGGATATGAAATGGCATAAGACTCGACCTTGGGAACGGCAACGCCTATGGCTCCGTAGAACTGTTCGAAACGCTGAAGCTTGTATGCTTTACCATTGACACCGATTTCAACGCCCTCGGTGAAAATCTCACCACCTGAGCCATAACTTGCTTTCGTTTGTACGGACGATATCATTATGTATTGTAGATCCGCTCCCTGTGTAAACTCACGCTGAGCCAGGACAGTTCCTGAATCATCCCTGAAGATGACGTGGGAAATACGATCAGAGTCACCCTCGTGGGCCGGTATCTGATAGGAAATACGGTATGTTGGACCAAAGATTTGTTCCTTTGTAGCAGACGCGCCCTCAACATCGACCTCAACTGTAAAATTGATGGACGCCAGAACATTGATAACACCCGAAATGGCATCAGGCGATTTTATCGGACTTGAAACCACGTTTCCTGGATCTGGAAGGAACGGGAACGTTTCGTGATCGACAATCAGGAATGGGGCATCGTAACTGCTGTCCAAATATCTCCAGAATGCGGGCACTGAGTTTACAGTAAGACTCTTTTCCTTGTAGTAGTTCGCCAGATTGTCAATTACGGTAAATGGATTGATGGTCTGGGCCTTAGATATGACCTTATCAGTAAGCGTTGCATTCAACTCTCCATTGGTCTCCAATGCCGAAGCAATCTCCTGAATAAGGGTTGTGACTTGCGATGCGTCCCTGTCTTTTTGAACCATACAGGCAAAAGCCAGCAGCATACCGTCGGCATCAGTGGTGCCCGTTATGTCCATATCGTCAAAGTTGCCAGCCGATACGGTGAAGCCCAGGGCCTTCAGTAGTTCATTCTGAGCTTGATTGATGGCTTCGGCATAAGACTTTCCTTCTTTGATGAGCTTCTTCACACGGGGACGGATGGCCGTTGTCATCAGATTGATGTTGGCCTTGCTGTCATCTGACTTAACAAAAGCCTCAAGGTACAGCGGACTGCCAGATGTGGCGCCTTCCAACTCATTGAAGTAGTAGCCCTCAGCTCTTAGTTCGAAGAATGGGGCAGCGGTCTTGCCGGCAATACCAAATGCGCCAAGATCATCCGAGATGCTGGCCGGGAAACTCTCCCCAGTGGCCACCAAATCAGAGCCCACGGCAAATGCTGTTACCTGGGAGCCCTTCACGAACTGGCCCTTCTGGGCAAATCCCGTGACTGTACGGTCTTTGGGAGTGGTACTTTCGGCATCTGGATTCTTCTCGCAGGCTACCAGTGTTAAAGCCGATAGGGCTATAAGTAAGTATTTCTTCATATAGTGCTAATTGTCTTCGTTGGAAAGATCTGTTTTAGAGAGCTCTATGCGCATATTGATACGCTTCTTGACATTGCCAAGGTTGTCATAGACCTCGGATACTCCTGTTAGTTCCATCTGCTTGCCATTTGTGGCAACGTCAAATGAAAGAGCGGCATAAGTCGTTTCAGAAGCATGAGCCGTTCCGTCTGGATACTCCTTATATTGGGCATAGTGGATTTCCGGGATGGTGAGTTTTGTTCCGGAGAGGGTATATTTCACCTCGCCTTTGTAGTCGTCGTACTCCTCCAGCATAAAAGCTGCAGAAGGGCAAGGGATGATGACGGATTTCTTGATAGTTAGAATCTCATGGACGTGGAATACGGCTGAAAGTCCTTCCTGCGACGCCCAACCAGAATCAGTATTAGATGTTATTTCTTGCGTCAATATGGTGCCCACATACCAATTTCCCTGCAGGTCTGATTGTGATATCTTGCTGCAGGCGACAAGGGCAATAGCCATAAACAAAACAAAGATCTGCCTCATCGTGCTTTCTATGTGATTGTTCCTGAACGCGCTTACAAGTGCAAATATACAAAAAGTAATCGACACTATTGAAAACAGTATCTTATGCTGTCCATGTCCACAAGGCGTGGACATTTTCGTTATGTGTGGACGAAGAATGGTGCCGGCTTGATTACACCAGCATCAGTGTGGAGAGTATTTCTCCTTGGAGCACTGCAGGAAGAGATTTGCAGTGCGGGGCTTCCTTCCCCGGAGAAATTACACCGAGGAGGATGCCGAGTTGCCATTGCTGTTCTGCATCCAGGCTGTCAAAGAGGACACTGTCCTGGCGGTGATTCCATTCGGGGGCAGCGAATTTGTGCATGTATGAGCAGGTGTCCAGGACCTTTTGGGCAACGTTCGGACTATTGCTTTCTTTATTGTACATGTCCAGGATTACTTTCCAAAAGCTGATGGGAAGAAACACATTGGGCAGACGTGCGGCTTCCAGGAACATCGGCGCAATCTCTTCGGCCTTATAGCCGGCGATACCGCAGCCTATGGCGGTGACGAAGAATTTGAGCTCCCTGTGCTGCCTGGCGAAGGAGGTGAAGCGCTGGACGGCCGGGGCAAGATTCTCCAGGCCTTCCATAGTCGGTATGGCGTAGGATCGGCCTTGCAGTCCTTCTCCTATTCCCCAAACTGCTCCGTATTTCTCCTGTGCGACGCGTGCAGCGCCGCCCATATGTCGGCCTTGGAAGTTGCTTCCGAAGACGAAGATTTCTCCATCGGCCAAAATATTGACCTGGGACGGGGTTATGCGGTCCGGAAGTGTACCGGTGTTGCCTCCGCGGCTCCAGTACATTTCTTCTTCAGTATAGATATTCTGCTCCATTGTATGTCTTTGTGATTGGGTTTTACAAAGATACGAAAAAAATAGCCCCCGTCACTACTACGGACACTGACGGGGCCTTCTCAGGAATGCGGAGTGACACTGCTAGTCCGCAAAGCTATGTGGTGACGGCTACTTTTTACCGGACTGGTTGACTTCGGCCAGGAGGGATTCAAAGTAGATCTCGTCGGCGTATTCCAGTATACTGGGGTCAGGGACTTTTTTCTCTTTGGGAGTTTCATCCAACTCTTTACGGTAGCGTTCGGCGTTGAAGTAAGGAGCCAAGGTGTATGTGAGATGGTAGCCGGGGATAACCTCCTTGATATCCTTTTTGAGGACGTATCCGGGGTCGCAGTTGAGGTCATTGGATCGCTTGCTCCAGTTCACGGCCAGATCTTTGGTCCAGGCGCTGCGGTCTTCCCATATGTCGGCCAGCAGGAGGATGTATGCGTCAAAGTCGAAAAGGTTTATGCCTTTGAACTGACCGTCGCCCACGTAGATTTCCTTCCGGATTGTGTACAGGCGCCATATATCGTCATCAAGGCTCTTGAACTGAGTGGGCCGGGAGAAGCGCTTGGCTTCGATGAAGATGATGCGCTTGCGGTCGTAATCGATAATGAAGCCGTCGATATGAGCCAGCTGCGGCTTGAGGTGGCCGCCCAAGAACGG
>JAFRRR010000102.1 GCA_017428035.1 Bacteroidales bacterium
CATAACAGTGTTTCTTGTACTTTTTTGACATAACAAAACCCCGAAAGTTTTTTGTCTAACTTTCGGGGTTCATGTCACAAGGGCTGGCGTTTTGTTTTGAGCGGAAAACGAGACTCGAACTCGCGACCCCGACCTTGGCAAGGTCGTGCTCTACCAACTGAGCTATTTCCGCAAATTTCCCTGAAATTTGCGCTGATGTCGGCTGCGCCTCGGAAAAATAAGCAAGCTTCTTTTTCGCTCGGCTTGCACGACATCTCCGCAAATCGGGACTGCAAATGTAGTAAGAATTTTTAGTCCCGCAAATTTTTTTACACTACTGTGGCAAATTCTTTCAGGAAACGGACGTCGTTTTCGAAATATTCGCGAAGGTCCTTGACCTGCCATTTGAGCATTGCGATGCGCTCTACGCCCATTCCAAATGCGAATCCACTATACTCTTTGCTGTCAATGCCGTTGGCCTCAAGCACGTTGGGATCCACCATACCGCAGCCCATAATCTCCAGCCAGCCGGTACCCTTGCAGATATTGCAGCCCTTGCCCTTGCAAATGTTGCAGCTCACGTCCACCTCTGCGCTGGGCTCGGTGAACGGGAAGTAACTGGGACGCAGACGTATCTGGGTGTCGGCGCCGAACATCTCCTGTGCAAACAGCAGCACTGCCTGCTTAAGGTCGGCAAACGAAACGTTCTTGTCGATATACAGACCCTCTACCTGATGGAAGATGCAGTGCGCGCGGGCGCTGATGGCCTCGTTGCGGAACACGCGGCCGGGGCACACAACGCGGATGGGCAGCTGACCCTTTTCCATAGTGCGCACCTGAATGGAAGAGGTGTGGGTACGCAGCAGGATATTGTTGTCCGTCTGGTTATTGATGAAGAAGGTGTCCTGCATATCGCGGGCGGGGTGCTCCGGCGGGAAGTTGAGGGCGCCGAAAACGTGCCAGTCGTCCTCTACCTCGGGGCCTTCTGCCACAGAATAGCCGAACTTCTTGTAAATCGAGAGAATCTCTTCGCGGGTGATGGAGATCGGGTGACGCGCACCAAGCTGCATATCGTCGCCGGGCATAGTAAGGTCTTCGCCCGAAGCGGCGCTGTCGCTGCCCTCAAGCGCTTCGCGCAGGGCGGCCAGGCGCTGCTGCGCTTCGTTTTTAAGGACATTGAGGCGCTGGCCGAACAGACGCTTCTGCTCTGCCGGCACGGTGCGGAATTCCTCGAAAAGCTTGGTGATTTCGCCCTTCTTGCCCAACAATTTGACCCTGAGGTCCTCTATCTCCTGCTCTGTCTTTGCCGAAAGTTCCTTTAACCTGGCAGACAGTTCATCAATAATGGTTTCGTTCATTTGCTAAAAATCTATCGAGCCGCAAAGATAATGTTTTTTACAGATATTCGCCCTTGTCTTTGGCGGTTAAGTCCACCAGTATCTCTTTGACGGCATCGTCGGCGCGAGGGCATATCATAAGGACATTGTTGCTGTCCACCACCATATAGTCTTTCAAGCCCTTCACAATCACCAGTTTTTTCTTGTCGGAAGACATCACGATGCTACCTTCTACATCGCCCAAGATGGTGTTGGCGTGGACAATGTTGCCGGAATCGTCCTTGTCGGAAATGTAACTGTAAATGGACTCCCAGGTACCCAGGTCACTCCAGCCGAAATCGGCGGGGAAAACCCACGCCTTGCGAGTCTTTTCCATAACGCCGTAGTCTATGGAGATGGACGGCGAATTGTTGTAGCTGTGCTGGATGAAATCCCTCTCTTGCGGCGTGAAGTATACGTTGCGGCCCTTGGGATTGAAAAGCTCCGTCATTTCCGGCAGATAGCGCTCCATCTCCTCTTTAATGGTCTTCAGGTTCCAGATAAAGATACCGGAGTTCCAGAGGAATTCCCCGCTCTCAAAGAACACAGTGGCCAGCTCCAGGTTGGGCTTTTCGGTGAAAGTCTTTACCTGGAACCCCTCTTTGGGCGTACCGGGCTCGGTGTGCTGGTCTTTATTGAACTGGATGTAACCAAAGTTGGTATTGGGGCTGGTGGGCTTTATGCCGATTGTGAAAAGCTGGTCGTGCACAGCAGCATAGTCCATCACCGCAGAGAGGGTCTCCACAAAATTGGTCTCGTCTGTGATGATATGGTCGCTGGGCGCCACTGCCACTACGGCCTCGGGATCCTTGGCCAGCAACTTGTATGTGGCGTAGGCAATGCAGGGAGCCGTATTGCGCTTGAACGGCTCGTAGAGGATATTATCACCGGGGATGCCGGCGGCCTGCTCTTCCACCACCTCGCGGTATTTCTCTGCCGTGACAATCAGTATATTCTCGCGCGGAATAATTCGCGCCGCGCGGTCAATTGTCATCTGCAGCAGAGTGCGTCCGGTGCCGAGAAGGTCAATGAACTGTTTGGGCTTTGCATTCCGGCTCAAAGGCCACAGGCGGCTGCCCACTCCGCCCGCCATAATTATGCAGTATCTGTGTTGATTCATTATTGGACGTATAGTACTATCAAAGATAATAAATTACTCAGAAGACTGCAAAAAAAGAGCCGAGGTCAAGCAAATGACCCCGGCTCTTTCAATAAAGATTATAATCCGCTTCTACTCTACCTTGACACTTGCCAGATAGACTGCATAGCCGCTCTCATTCACAATTCTGAAGAACTTGCAGCCAGCCGGAATGGCGAAGGTCTCCACCTTGCCGCTCTCGTCGAGAGTTCCGGTCATAGCCTCGCCTGCCGGCTTCTCCGTGCTGCCCGCATAGACTTTCAGATTGCCCTGATAGTAGGTCTTTGAGGGATGGCCGGTAAGCGTTATGGTCTTGATATCGGAGTCCATAGCGGTCTTGTTGGCCATATAGCCGCCATCCTTTCTGAACTGCATTCCGGTACCGTAGTTGGCCACAGTCATAATATAGCACTCATAACCATCCTGGGTAAAGGTTGTCTCTTCATAGGAATACGCCGTGGGAAGTTGTGCTTCGGTAAAGGTTATGTCACTGACTGCAGGCTCTTCGCCGCCTCCGCCAATCTCCTCTACACCGGTCACGATGAGAACGACATAGATGCCGCCCTTGCCGCTGGTGCCGATGTAATAACCGGTCAGGCGGACCTCCTTGCCGTCATAATCGGCCACGCTCAGACCCTGAAGCGAGCCCTGACGCTTGGTAGCACCTTCAACGTTCAGGTTCTCATAAGTACCCGAAACAGCCACGGTGCCTTCTACCTTTACAAGCTCTGAAGTGTGGACTGCATCGGGGTAATCATCAAAGGTGGAGGTAATGTCAACGGCAGCGGATGCAGGAACGGGTTTGCCCGATGCAAGCACTTCGACAGTGCCGCCCGAAGCAGACTCGACAAGGTTGTAATAGGTGGTTTTCTGGGCAGTTACCTTGACCTCGTCGCCCACTTCGGGAGTGGTTGCGGGTGAGAACACATAAACGTTGGTAGTGCCATCGGTCACAATCACGCCCTTGGCTCCTTTTGCCGCCACGATGCCTTTGAAGTTATCGGTGGTGCCGTCTTCAAGTGCAGCGAATTCGGTGACGGTCAGCACAGGTTCCTCGGGTGTGGAGTGGCTCACATACCAGGCAGAACCTACCTGAGGCGCGCCACTGTATTCCGCACGGTTGCCTACGATTACAATCTCGTCACCCTCTTGCACGCCGAGGGTTGCGAACAACTTCTTGTTGGGCTGGCCCAGACCTGTGAGTACGCCCCACACATAAGCGCGGCCTGTCTCATCCACAAGGCGGAAGTTACCATAGGTCTCAATGTCAAACTTGTTGCCTGCTGCGGTCTCTTCTGCATTGGGTTTGGTCACGATGCCTTTCAGGCGATACCACTTATCGGCAGAAACCTCTTTTGCAAGGAACTGCTCCACGGTAACTTCCTCTACTTCGGTGAAGTCTTCAACATAACCTACAAGTTCTATAGTGCTGTTGCCGTTGCTTATGTATGTGGTCTTGTAGCCGATGATAGTCACAATGTCGCCGGCTTCAATGCCCAGAGCCGTAAGGTCTATAGAATCGGATTCCTTGGATTCCCTGGTGCCGAAGGCGTAAACCGTACCGGTATAGTCGGTGATGTAGATGCGGCCCTTGGCCATATTGCTGACCTTGGAAATAAAACCGGTCACACGGTAGAGGACATTCTCGTCGTCGGGTGCCTCAAGCACTTCGGCTACGGTCTTGGTCAGAATGCTGCCATCCTGCTTTACGATGATCTCCTTGGTGGAGGTTTCACCCTTGGCGGTGGTGGTGGAGGCGGTAATCACAGCGCTGCGGGGCACGCCCGTATTGGCATCGGCGGTGAAATTGAGGGTAACCTCCTCGCCGTCTTTGGTGGCGCCTTTGAAGGTGATCCAGTCGGCATCGAAGTCAACCTTTACATCTTCGCCCTTAACGGTTGCGACCACAGTGAAGTCCTCGCCCTCTTTGCCTACCTCAACATCTTCCTTGTCAACATCTATAAGGCTCTTGCTGTGGGAAATGTAAACTGCATTTACAATCTCCAGTTCACCATTGTAGAGCTTCATTTCGCTGACCTTGACGGTGAGAACGTCGCCCATTGCAAGTTCTTTTTCTTTCCAGCACTTCTGGGCTTCAAGTTCTTCGTTAAGCAAACCGTACACATAGATTGTTCCGGTCTCGTCAGTGAGATCAAAGTTACCGTATGAGGTGTTGGTCACGCGGGTGATGGCTCCGGTGATGATGTAAGTGTCGGTATTCGGTCCAAGGGCGATATAATCTGCTATCGAGATGGTATTGTCACCGCCTCCCTGGCCTTCGCCTGCGGCCTGTGTCACGTTCAATTCTGCCAAAGGAGTACTTTCCAGATCGATGGCAGTGCTGCTTACATCGCCCACGGCGCTATAGAATTGTACCTTGTCTGTACGCTCGCCGCCCTCGTTTGCAGCAACGGTGACCTTCACGGTTGCGTTGCCTTCACCGTTGGCGGGAGTCACGCTGATCCAGTCGGGCGTGTAGGCAACCCAGGCGCCGTCGGCAGTGACGGCCACGTCAAAGCTCTGACCGGCCGCAGCTGTCTGCTGGGCATCGGGAGCAACGGATATGTTGCGGGCCATCTCGCCCACAGGATAGTCGTGTGTACAAGCGGCTAAACCTGCCAGGCAGACGACTGTCGTCAATATTATATTGTAAATCTTTTTCATATTTTGAGTCCTCCCTTAATTAGAATGTGATTCTTGCACCAAGCTGGCAGCGCCACCTTGAGTAGAAATCGCTCAGGTTAATGGTTTTGGGAGCATATTGGTAGGTAGGTGTGGCATCGCCGTTTTCATCGATGGACACGCCGGTCACCTTGAGCACCTGAACGGTGTAGGAACTGTTGTAGTAGAGACCCCAGTTGCGGTTGATCAGGTTGCCGATGTTCATAAAGTCGGCGAACAACTGGATCTTGCCGCCGCGGGCGCGGTTGTAGATGAAGTCCTGGCCTACGTGCAGGTCGAAATGATGCTCGAAGGGAGCCATTCCGGCATTGCGCTCGCTCCACATTCCGCGGTGGGAACGCAGGTACATATCGTCACGGATGTAATTCTCGAACTTGGCGGCATCGCCGGCCTTTGCCCATGTCATCTGGGGAACCTCGCTCTCTGTAGGGATGTAGAGCAGGGAGTTGCCCTTGTAGCCGTCACCGTTGTAGTCGCTGGCCTCGTTGTAGGTGTAGCTGTAGCGCTGGCCGCTCTCGCCCATATAAGTCAGGGAGATGTTGGTGGCCAAACGGCCTGCCAGATACGGCTTGGAGTTCCAGGAAATCACTCCCATCAGCTTGTGAGGCTTGTCAAACTGGGAATAACTCATCTCGGGAGCGTTGGTGTCCACACTGTAGTTGTATTTCCAGTTGGAATATGCCACGGAGGATGTGCCGTCGTTCACGCTGTAAGAGTGGCCCCAGGTGTAGGATGCCATCAGGTTCAGGCCAAAGTCAAACGACTTCTCCAGCTTGCCGCTCAGGGAGTAGGTGTAACCCTTGTTGGTGTTGCCCAGGGCAACGATGGTAGAATATGCACTGCTCATCGCGTTGTAGTAGGGAGCGGTGGGCGTGTCTGCATCTTTGCTCACGGGATACAGCACATTCTCGCTGGTGATGGCCAGGTTCTGGAAGAAGATGTTGTTGAGGGTCTTGGAGAACAGGCCGTCAAAAGTGAAAGTCCAGCCGCCGTCCCAAGTCTTGTCAAAACCGAGGTTTACGCGGAATACCTGGGGATATTTGAACTTGCGGTTCATAGTGTTGATGGTCATACCGCTGTTCTGAGCCTCTACCAGTCCGTTCTTGATAAGGACATCGTAGGGGTTGCTGGTGAAAGCGCTCACGCCCTTGGCTTCGGCCGCGGCAAGCACTTCTTCCCAGGGATTCACGCCTTCTTTGTTCTTCTTGTTCTGGATATAGACGCTCTTGGCCTCCATACCGTTGTTGTTATAGGCGTTGGAGAGCCATACGAAAGGCACGCGGCCGGTGAAAAGGCCGGCGCCGCCGCGAAGCACTGCGGTGTGCTCGTCATCTACATACCAGCGGAAACCTACGCGGGGAGAAAGCAGGATAGCAGGAGCGGGAATTTCGCCCACGCGCGCATTGTAGAGTTCAGGGAAAGTATCCTTGAAGGTCTCTGCATAGGCGTTGAAGCCGGCATTCTCGGTGGGTTTGTTGAGCAGCAGAGGCATATCGGCGCGGATACCGTAGGTCAGGGTAAAGTCGCGGGTAGGTTTCCACTCGTCCTGTGCGTAGAGGCCGAACTGCGCGGCCCAGGTGGTGGCGCCCCACACGGGACTGCCGGTGATCTCGGGATCGGCGTAGTTGTAGTAGAACTCGTTCACATTACCTGCGAAGTAATCGGCCACGCTGTTGTATTTGTATTCGCCGAATGCATACTGGCGGTAAATGTTGTAGAAGCGGAACAACTCGTTGTGGGTACCCAGGGTGATGTTATGCTTGCCGGCAAGGATAGAGACGTTGTCGGTGAAAGTATAAGTGTCGGAATGCATCGCATTCTGGCCGGACGAATACTCGGTACCGAGGTTGATGGTATAAGTATCGTTGGGAATGTAAATGTTGGCTCCCTGATAGGGGTAATCCCTGTGGTCGCGCACAAAAACTGCGGTGGCGCGGGCTTCGTTGGTCACCATCTCGCTCAGGCGGCTGTTGAGTTCCAGCACGAACGAGTTGGTGTAGTCCACCATATTGTAAGAAGAGTTGTTGAAATAATAAGTGTTGTGGCTGCTGCCGTACTTGTCGGAATTGCCGTGTGCAAACTGATAGCGGAACATAAGTTTGTTGTCGGTGTTGATGTTCCAGTCCAGACGCAGCAGGGCGTTGATGTTGAGGTCATTCTTCTGATGCTGGCCATGGCTCTCCGCATAGCCTTCGCCGGGAGCATAAGTACTCTCGTAATGACGGAGGATGGCGTCTGCCATTGCAGGATTGAAGCGGGAACCCACAAATTCACTGCGGGAAAGATTGGTGGTGACGCCGTTCACAATCACAGGGAAATTCACGTCCTTAAAATCTTCTGCACCTTCGACCCCTATTGCAGAATCGTTGCTCAGATAGTCGGGGTAGGTGTCCAGTCCGGGGCCGTAAACGCTGGGATAGCTCTTTTTATAGAACTCGCCGCTGGCAAAGAAAAAGAGTTTGTTCTTGATGATGGGACCGCCCAGGGTAAAGCCGGCGCGGGCCACCAGCTCGTCGTCGTATTTGGTGCGCTCCTTGCCCTCTGCGATGGGGCCTGCGGTAGTGCCGATAAAGTCCTGATTCATATAATAGCCATATGCAGAACCCTTCAGAGAGTTGGTACCGGACTTGGTGATGACATTCATTGCACCGCCGGTGAAGCCGCTCTGGCGCACGTCAAAGGGGGCCACAACCACCTGAATCTCCTCCACGGCATCCAGGCTGATGGGGTCGGCGCCGGCCTGTCCGCCGTTGGTTCCGGAAGAAGCCAGACCAAAGGCGTCGTTGCTTATGGCACCGTCTATCTGGAAGCTGTTGTAGCGGTTGTTGCTTCCGGCAAAGGAGATACCGCCGTTTTTGCTGACGGTTGCCTGGGGGGTGTACTTCACAATGTCATAGATGCTGCGGTCCACGTTAGGCATAGTCTCCACGGCTGTGTGGCCAAAGTGGTCGCCGGCACCTGTCTTGGTGGCATTGAAAGACTTGTCGCTGACCACATAAACTGCGTCCAGCGTCTCTGAGCCCTTCATCTTGAGGTTGAGTTCGTAGGGATCACCCAGTTTGAGCATAACGTCGGTAACCTCAACGGTCTCCATTCCTATAAACGAAACTTCTACCGTGTAAGGACCTCCGGTACGCATACCGTTGATCACAAAGCGGCCGTCGGAGTTAGCTGCAGCCGCATACTGCGTGCCTGAAGGGGTGTGGACGGCAATCACTGCAGCCCCTGCGAGCGGCTCACCTTCTACATCGGTGATGAGACCGTTCATAGAGCTGGTAGTGACCTGCGCAAAGGCCGACACACCAACAAACACCATCGCCAGAATGGCGATAAAACGTTTTAATGGTTGGTACATAAATAGTTATAAATTGATGTAAAATGTCTTGCTTAAGCCGCAAAATTATCATTTTTAAGCATAATTTCATTAACAATTTGTTAACTTTTGCTTTCTGCAATATCTTTAATATCTTTGCGGCGTTGTTTAACAGATGAGGTGGACAGATTTGGCATTGCTTGCAACCACCACTAAAAAATGCTAAAATATGAATACAAAACACTATCTATTTACATCCGAGTCCGTAAGCGAAGGGCACCCCGACAAAGTTGCGGACCAGATTTCCGATGCAGTTCTGGACGAATTCCTGCGCCGCGACAGTAACAGTCACGTGGCGTGCGAGACTTTTGTAAGCACCGGCCTGGCGCTGGTTGGCGGCGAAGCCTCCAGCACGGCCTATGTGGACATAGAGAGCATTGCGCGCAAAACCATCAGCCGCATAGGCTACACCAAGAGCGACTATCAGTTCGACGCCAACTCCTGCTCTGTGCTGCTGGCGCTGCACGAGCAGAGCCGCGACATTGCCCGCGGCGTGGACCGCGCCAGCGAAGACGAACAGGGCGCCGGCGATCAGGGCATTATGTTCGGCTACGCCAGCCGCGACGGCGACGAGTATATGCCGCTGCCGGTGATGCTCTCCCACCGCACACTGCAGGTTCTGTCACAGATCCGCCGCGAAGAGAATTCGCCTATGCCCTATCTAAGGCCCGACGCCAAGAGCCAGTTTACGATAGAATATGACGCCGCCACCGGCAAACCGGTAAGAGTACATACCATAGTGCTCTCTACCCAGCACGACGAGTTTGACACCGACGCCGCAATGGCCCGGCGCATCCGCCGCGATGTGGAGAAAGTGCTTATCCCGCGCCTGATATCCACCCTGAGGCCCGCCACGGCGGCTCTTTTCAAAGGGGACTATATCCTTCACGTCAACCCCACCGGCAAATTCGTGATAGGCGGCCCTGCCGGCGACACCGGCCTCACCGGGCGCAAGATCATAGTGGACACCTACGGCGGACGCAGCGCCCACGGCGGCGGAGCCTTCTCCGGCAAGGATCCCAGCAAGGTGGACCGCAGCGGCGCCTATGCAGCGCGCTATATCGCCAAGAATATGGTGGCCGCTGGCGTGGCAGACGAGATGATGGTGCAGGTATCCTACGCCATCGGCATCGCAGAGCCCTGCAGCATCTTTGTGAACACCTTCGGCAAGAGCCACAGCCCGCTTTCTGACGCAGAAATAGCAGAGGCCATTGGCCGGGCGTTTGACCTTCGCCCCGCGGCCATCATCCGCAAGTTCGGCCTCAAGAATCCGATTTACCTTCCCACCGCAGCCTACGGCCACTTTGGCCGCAAGCCCTATAAGAAGAAAGTCACTTTCTTTGACGGCGAAAAGGAATACAAAAAAGAAGTCGAATTCTTCACTTGGGAAAAACTCGACGCAAAGGATCTGTGCCGCGAAATCTGCGGGATGGAATAGCGCTACTCGCTCCCGCCTTCTCCCTGTTCAGGCTCCGGTTCCACTCCTGTTCCCTTCTGCTCCACCACAAGCTTGCGCGAGAGTGTTGCAGAGGTAAACACCATCACACTGGTGCGGTCTGCGGCGTCTTTGTTCTCATAAACCTTGATCTTGAGGGGAAACTCGGTATCCACATACCCGCCGTTGCCGTCCTTTACGTCAATGTATATCCACTCGGGAACAGTCTCGCTGGAGAACGCCCATCTGACGTTGGATGTAATCAAGGCATCGTAGACACCGCCGGCAACAGGCGCCTGAATGGTGTCTATGTCGCACTCCAGATGGGGCAGGGCGTACTTCTCGCAAGACGATGACAAAAGACACGCCGCCACCAGGGCAGAGAAGCATAAACCTATGAGCCACTTTTTCATATCGAAAGGCAAAGTTACAAATTTTTAATATCTTTGCCGTAATTATGAAAAAAGCCTTTCTGATACTTGTTGCGGCTGCGCTTCTGTCGGCTAAGTGCACGGATAACTTCAGCGCGTCCATAGCCATCACCCCCAGCCTGTCCGAGGTGCCCTACACCGGCGGCAGCGTGGACATTACGGTTATGACCGATCTGCCCTGGAAGATTGTTATGGACGAAGAGTGCCCAGCCACCGTCTCCAAAGAGACCGGAATAGGCGACGATGTGGTCACCGTGACCATACCCCAGACCGACAGCTGGACCACCGGCTGCGTCGCCGTCAAATTCTACTCCCGCAGCAACAGCTCTTCCGCTACCAGAACGGCCTATATCACCCAGGGTTACAAACCCTACGTCTCCGTGTCGGGCGAGAGCGGCACAATAGAGCGGGCTGGCGGCAGCGCCCAGATTGTGGTCACCGCCAATGCTCCCTGGAAGGCTTCCTGCGACATCCCGGGCGTGACCTTCTCCCCTGCCGAAGGCGGTGTGGGCAATCACACGGTGCTGGTCACTTTCCCCGCCAACACCACCGGCTCATCAAGAAGAATCACCGTCAACTTTTCAATTGACGGTGACTCCGATCACTTCTATTTCGTTCAGTACTAGTAATTTATTACTATATCGTCAAGGCTGTTGACGGTGAACTGGATTGATCCCTGATACAGGGACAGGATACCTGTCATATCCACGGTGGCTTCGCCGTTAAGCACTGCCTCGGGAATCTCTGCATCGCCAAAGCGGCTGTAGCCGCTGGTGCGCAGCTGAATCTCCCTGCTGCCCATAGTGAAGTATTGGCTCACAGAATAGGCTGCGCTGTGGGCGCGAATGTCGGACTTGCTCATAGCAAAGCCGGGGTCCTTGGGATCGCCCACGGTGCCGTAGGTATAGTCGCCGGCGTTGCCAATCTGGACGCTGTCCCACGCACCTGAGTCAAGATATTCCTTAAACTTGTTCTCGCTCATAGCCCAGGTGGTCACGCCCCAGGTCTGGTCGGCGAGGAAGATGCGGTTGGCCGACATACTCTTCTCTTTGTTGGAATCGATGTAAATGAGGCAGAACACCTGGTTGGCGTATTTGAGGCCCTTGAGAGTCACGAGCTTGCCGATGTACTGGTTGGTGGCCTGGGTGTCGTAGGACTGTGGCAACTGATCTTCCGTGATGACTTCCGGCTGGACCTTGCTGCCTACTTCTCCCGCAAAAATATGGGAATCAATCAGGTAGGTAGCCTCAAGATAGGCCGTTTCGTAGCTGCCGGACGGGTCCTCAAAGCCCACCTGCACCATTCCCTGACCGCCGTAGTTGCCGCTCTTGTAGCCATACATACCCAGCGTGAGGCCAAACAGGCGCACATATACCATCTGCCCTTCCTGATAGAAGTTGTAAAGGCCGTTCTTGCCCATTTTGAGCTCTATGCCGGCAGTTTCGTCCTGTATGTAAAAGCTCTTGTAGAAGTTGCCGGGCTTGTCGGTGGTGGTCACGCGGCCGCCTATAATAAGGTCGCGGTCAATCACCCACGGACTGCCCGTCTTGTACAGGGCGCACAGGTCAGCAATGGTAATGTTGGGCTGCAGTGCTGCCGGCTTGACCGGTGCGGGATCCTCATATTCCGCGGTAAAGACAGGCTGGAACTCCTCTACCAGAGAAGTGCAGGAAACCAGCAGAAAAGCCAGCGCCAAAATTGATAATATCTTCTTCATAGCTTAGAATCGGAAATAGAGGTTCAACATATAATTGGTGCCCGGCATATAGAAATACTTGGAGTCGAACTTATAGTAACGGCTCTTTCCGGTAGAGGAAATCAGACGGCTCTGCTCGTAACCACCGGTGCGTACATCGCGGTTGTTGAGCAGGTTCTGAACGTTGAGTGAGAAGCCGAAGTTGTATTTGCGGTTGATGTACCAGGACTTGCCCAAGCTGCAGTTCATAAGGAACGCAGGGTTGAACTCTTCCTGGGTCGCCATATACTCTATCTCTTCTGCCGTGGCAATGCCGTCGGCGCCGCTCACGGCCGTCATTGTGCGGTAGAGCGGGTTCATATCCAGATAGGAATGTGCGAAATACTGTCCGGTAAGCTCGAAGAACCAGTAAGAACGGGTACGGTAGTTGAGCGACAGGACGCTTGCCAGAGAAGGAGTGCTGGGCACGTGGTGCTTCTGATAACCTTCTATTATGGGTTTACCCTCCACATCTACCTCTATAATGTTCATTCCATTATAGTTCACTCGACGATACTTGGGGCTGTCTTTCCAGAAGGGCACCATCTCGTTTTCCAGCACGACCTCGCTGCTGTTGTCTATGGTCATAGTCATCAGCGGGTTGGAAGTGTAGATATACTCGCCGTAGCTGAGCACGCCGCTCAGGGAGAGGCCCTGCACGAAGAGAGGCACCTTGACACCCATCTCCACGCCGGCGTGACGCTGCTCGATGCCGGTCAGGGCA
The DNA here is from genome assembly GCA_017428035.1 of Bacteroidales bacterium. GTDB lineage: Bacteria > Bacteroidota > Bacteroidia > Bacteroidales > UBA932 > Equibacterium. The sequence continues at coordinate 12,874 of JAFRRR010000102.1, forward strand.
AAGTTCACAAAAGACTGCTGCGAGTCATCGTACACGCTCATCAGGTCGGTCTGGTCTTTGATCTTGGTCCAGAAACCGGTCACGCGCAGGTTGTAGCCGTTGCGGCTCCACTGATAGTTGACATCTGCAGAAATAGTCTTCTGGGTGGTGATGCCCTCTATTGTGGAGTTTCGGGTGCGGGGGCTTATGAACGCGTCGTTGAATGTCGGGGCATCGTTGAAATAGCCGGCATTGATGCTGAAGCGGTGGCCACCTGTAAGCAGGTATGCCAGCGACAGCTTGCCCGAGTATGTCAGGAAGCCCAGCTTATCGGAATTGCCCTTGGAAGAAATGACGCGGCCCTTGGAGTCGTAGTTAGTAAGGGTTCTGCCCTGATAGGTGATCTCGTTGCCGGCATCGTCAAGACCTGCGAAGAGACCCTTGCGCACAAGGCCTTCCCTCCAGAAAGATTCGTAGCCGATGGTGCCGCCCAGGGAGGCGGTGAAGCCGTTGTTGGACCAGGTGCCGTTTATCCAGCCCATCCCCTTGCGGATATGGGCGTAATAGTCATAGCCGTACTTGCCACCCTTGCCAATCTTCTCTGCGCTGCCGTTCATCAAGAAGTAATCCAGGTCGTTCTGGATCAGCGCCTCGTTGCTGGCAAAGTCGCGCTCTGCAAACTGGTCGATATTCAGATAATACTTACCGCCCAGCAGGTCAGCTATCTTCTTGTAGTTTTCGGTGCGGTTGATTTTGCCGTTGAGGCCGCCGTCCAGGCGGAACTCCTCTGTGGCAACCCAGGTGGCCGACAGGGCCAGGTTAAGGTCGCGCTGGTCCACGTGACGCTGCTCCTGGGCATATTTGCTGCGGCCGTCTGCCTGGCCGTAGTTCACATTGTAGAGGCGGTCCCAGTTGATGTGCTGATAGCCCGCAAAATCCTTGTGGTGATTCATCCACATTTCAGTGGCCCAGCCCGCCTTCTCTTCGTTGGTACGGTTGTAGTCGTCATCGTCCATAAAGTAGTAGCTGGGAAGGTTGCGGTAGTAGTCGGGACGCGGGTCGGGAGCATCATACCAGTCCAGGGCGGTGTAGCCGTTCCAGCCGCTGCGGTAGAGCAAAGTGGCGGACAGGTCCAGATTCTCGGTGGGAGATGCGGTATACTTGAGCACGGTCACCGGCTCAAACGTCTTGCGCACACGCGCATTGCGCACCTTGCCGTTCTGGTAACCCCAGTTACTGTTGTACATATTGTCCTGCATCAGGTTGTAAACCTCCTGGGTAGATGCGTTCTGCGCTCCGCGGTGGCCGGTGTTGGCAAACGTGAAAAGCGCCAAACGGCTGTCGTCGGCAAACTTCTTCTCAATGCCGGCATAGTAAGAGAAGTTGTTGTAGTGGACACCTTTTATCCAGTCGTTGCCGCCGGCACGCAGCGACACGTTGAAAGCATATGAGATGCCGTTGTCCAACTGTCCGGAGGCGTAGGTTGCCATCAAGCGCAGGCGGTAGAGGGCGCTGTTGCTCAGCACGCTGAACCTCCATCCGGGACGCACCACAGATGGGATACCCAGAATGTTGGTCATACCGTTGACGTGTCCCAGTCCATATTCAGCAGACTCCATACCTATGGTGGTCTCCTTGCTGCGCATAGCCTCGTTCAGACCGCTCCACAGGCTGAAGGGTGAGTAGCCTGTGACGGCATCGTTCATTTTTACACCCGCCAGATAAATGTCCTGGCTCTCGCTTTCGTAGCCGCGATTCTTAAAGCGGATACTGCTGAAACCAAAGCCGGCCACATTGGCAAAGACATCGGTGGTGCCGTACATAATGGTGGGATTGTCGGTAAAACCGCTGTCCTCCATATCAAACTCCACAAAACTGGAGTCATCCACCTCCGCCACAACCCGGTCGGGCAGCAGCGAAATGAACACCATATCCTTTACGTAGCCGAAGTCTACGGTGACATTCACATTGGAGGTGATAAAACCGTCTGCCTCGATGCGCATATCGTACATACCGTTTGCCAGCGCCTCTATATAGAAGGTTCCGTCGTCTGCCGTGGCCGTCGTGGCTATGGTCTGGCCGCTCTGGGAGAGGGTAATGACGGCACCCGGCACCGGCGACCGGTCAGAACGGTCCACCACCGTACCCTTTACACCACCCGTGGGCAGCTGGGCCGACATCGCCAGCGAAGCCAGAAGCAGAGCCAGTGAAAATATAATTCTTTTTATCATAGTTCTTTGCTGATTACGATGTAAGTGGGATAGTGGTCGCTGTAGCCGCTTATGAAGCCGCCGTTAGAGAAGGTTCTCAGTGGATAACCCTTGTACTGGCCGCTCTTGGACATCATAAAGCGTTTCTTGTAGATACGGCCCCAGTAGCCCTTGTTTATCTGCGTCAGTTTAAGGCCGCCGTCGGGGGCAAAGGCCAGGTCGTGGTTCACGATAACCTGGTCGTAAATGCTCCATTGTCCCTGATAGCACAGCGAGCCCATTCCGTCCTTGACCATCTTGTAGAAGGGGTTGAAATAGTCTTCTCTGCCCACATCTTCCATATTCTCGCGGCCGTGAAAATACACCGCCATACTCTCGTCAAACGGGTCGTCGTTCATATCGCCCATAGCCACGATCTTGATGCCGGGGTATTTCTCCATCATCCTGAGGCTGTGGCGGTAGGCTATTTCGGCCCCGCGGCTGCGGAGGTTGCCGCCCTTGCCGCCGGTGCGGGAAGGAAGGTGCATCACATAAAAGGCGAAATGCTCGCCGGCAATCGTGCCGTGCACCATAAGGATGTCGCGGGTGCGGAAATAGTCGGTGTCGATGTCGCTGAAGTCAATCTCGCTCCCTTCAAAGGTAAATGGTATGGACTCCGACTCGATAAATGTGAACTGCTCCGGTTTGTAGAGCAGCGCCACGTCCACACCGCGGCGGTCGGGGCCGTCGTAGTGGACTATCTGGTAGTTGGCGTCGGCAATTTCGGGCTGGGCCACCAGGTCTTCGAGCACCAGGCGGTTCTCTATCTCGCTCACACCCAGAATGGTGTGGTAGCGGCCGTTGTCCTCTGCCATAGACTTTATCACGTGGGCCATATTGGCCAGTTTTTTCTCGTACTTGGCCTGGGTCCACTGATTGGCGCCGTCGGGCAGGAATTCATTGTCGTTCTTGGCGGGGTCGTCGTATATGTCAAACAGGTTCTCAAGATTGTAAAAACCTATCACATAGGTGCGAGTCTGCGCCCCCGCAGAGAATAGCAGCAGCATAAACGCTGCAATGGCAATCAATCTTTTCATAGCGCTACTCTCCTGTCCACCAGTAAGTGTCTTTAGATGACTCTACCTTGTCGGCAATGGTTGATCCCACTTCGGCAGGCAGATTTACAAACAAATCGTAGCCAAGAATTTTCTCAAGGTCGTCTATGGTCATAGCGCACTTGATGTAATCCTGGTCGGGATATTCCCTATGCTCCAGATAGAAGCCCACTCCGGTATAGCCCTGGGTCTGGGCGGTGATGCCGCGCGAACGGGTGCGGTCAAATCCCAGCAGTGCCTTGTAATAGGCCACCGGCACGGTAACTTTCTTTCTGGGGGTGGAGTTGTCCCAGGCGAACTTGGTGCTGCCCTTGACCACGCAGCCGGTCACCACATACAGGGTGTCGAACTGATAGGACTTATTGCGGACATACTGCTCAAGGCCGGCCCAGATAGCTTCGTTCAATTCACCCAACTGAGGAGTGATATTGGTACCGTAGAAAGTCTGGATATTGTCGGCATAGGCCAGTCGGTCGGCGCTAGGGCACTGGTGACCGCGCTGATAGAACTGTGTTCCGCCGTCGGACTCGCCGCTGGAACCGGTGCTCTTGTAGCCCGAAGTCAGCAGCGGCTGGGCGCTGACTGGCAACTTGGGATCAAGGTCCCAGTAATTTGTTCGGCTGCCGCTGCCAATACTGGCCTTGTTCAGCGGATAGGCCACCCAAAGGGCCACCATATTGTTAACGTCCCAATAATATGAGAAGTTGCGGTATGCCTTGCTGGTAGTGCTCTCGTGCGAGATGAAATAGAGGTTGGGGTCGTTGGTGGCGGGAAGTTCCATCCATCCGTAGACCTTGTCGGGAGTAATCTTGTCCGGGAACACTCCGCCACCGCCGCCGGACGGCGATGTGGCATTCTGCACCAGAGAGACATTACTCTCATACCCTGCCGACACGCCGTGTATCACAAGGGTGCGGGGGCCGCTGGTCTCGTTCACGTCCCAGGTGACAGTCACGGAATACTGTGTGCCGGTCCCTGTAGGAGGGTCCACAGTAGCCCAGGTCACCGGGTTGCCATCCTCGTCGGTGAGGCTCAGGGTCCACTGCTGGCTGTCGCTCATAGTGAGCACTTGTACCCACTGGGTGCCCCTTTCCCCGCCCACCTCGGTATACTTGATGGCGACGGTGATCTCTTCCTGTTCCGGCTTGTGGCAAGAAACGGCAGCCATGGCCGCAAGGACTATGACCGCCATCCTTATTATTGAATTACTGTGTTTCATAACAGCGAATTAATAGGCGTTGATGCCCCAGAGTATCACGCGGCCTTCGGACTCTACGTTGATAGTGGTCGCCGACGTACTGGGAACAGCAAATTCATAATAAGACTCCTCTGCAGTGGTGGTAACTGTGTAAGGAGGATTCTGGGCCACGCCGGAGTTGGCCTTTACGGTATAGGCCTGATTGGATGAGCCGCAGGTCAGCGTCACCTTGGAGGTCTTTCCGGACCAACCGAGGCAGTAGAACGCCAGTTTGGTGGTACCGGCAGGGATATTTATAGTGGCCTTGCCATTCTTGCTGCTGGTGCCGAGCTTGAGCAAGTTACCTACGGTCTCACCGTTAATCATGGCCGACTGCTGGCTGTTGCCGCTGGAGGTATTGTCATAGGCATTTTCAACAAGGGTCCAGGTGACATTGTTGGTAAACGGGTTCTCTTCGCCGCTACCAGCCTTGGCCTGGGTCAGGACAACCACGGTCTCCACGCCGGCATCGGCGCAGGTCACCTTGATATTAGCCACGCGGGCCTCTTCGCCTTCGTTTGCAGAGAATGTCACGTTCACGGTGGCGTCGCCCTCGCCGGAAGCCGGGCTCACGGTGAATTCGGCATTGTCGCTGCTGACCGTCCAGGCCGCATTGGCCTTGATGGTGAAGCTTGCAGAGGTGTCATCGGCCTTGGCCTTGATGCTGGTGGGGTTCACATTGCAATATTTGGCGTCGGGGTCGGCCGGGGCGATGTTGGTGACTAAGATATTGATAAACTTGCCCTGGCTGGCAAGGCCCAGGAAATAGCCTGATACTGTTATTTGCTGTCCTTCATAAGAATCGGCCCCGAGCTCCGGAAGCGGGCCGGAGATAGAGCCTTGCTTGGTATCTGCATCCACACCGGGGATGGCCAGGTTGTAGTAACCCTTTTCCTTGTCAATAGTGAGTGTACCAGTGAGTTTAATATATTCAGTCACAGACGACCCGTAGGTTGTCGCAATGGAAGTCAGATCCTTCGCTTCGGGATAGGTATAGTCACCGGAAGAAAGTTTGGTGACAGTGGCCTTTACCATCTCCGGCACGCCATTGTAGCTCTTCTTGGTAGCCTCTACCTTAACCTTGTCACCAACTGCGACAGCGGGAACCGTCTCGCCGGTTTTGCTGTCAAAATAGATATAAGCATTGCTGGTAGCGTCGGCAACCACCAGACCCATGGTGGAGATGCCGGCGACTACAGCCTCTGCTATCAAGACACCGGTGTTGTCGGCAAGTGCGATTGCTTCTGTTACCGTGGCAGTGACGGTCTCGGTCGGGCCGCCGGTAGAGCCATTGAGCGAATACAGATAGCCTCCGTTATTTTCGGGCGTATCGCCGTGATAATTCATCAGTTCCGCATAAATTACAACATCATCTCCCACCTTGATGTCGGTCTGGCCGGCCACGAACTTGTCACCGCCAAGATAATCGAGGTTGTAGAGAGTGAACTGCTCCGAACCGGCGGCTTTGCCGTCGTCCGAGATGCTGAAGCGGGCATTACCGAAAGTCCGGCCGTCCGAAACATTGTATGTATAATCCTGGTCTATGGCAGAAACCTTTCCTTTCACATAGTACGGACCCACCTTCTGGAAGTTATCTTTGCTGGTCCAGGTGAGGTTCTTGACTGCCTGGAAGGCTGCTGCCACATTGTAGGGCGATGCCTGTGAACCGTCGCCCTCCGGGGTGCCGGGAACAACATCGGCCCCGCCGCTGAACGACTCGATGATGGCGTTAATCACCTCGTGCTGGTTCTTGCTGCTGTAGAACTCATACTGGCCCTGAATGGTCACGGTGCCGCCATTTTTAATCTTGCTGCTCCACTCTGCCTTGCTGGCTTCGGCAACGGAATAGACATATATTGTGCCGGTTGCATCAGTCAGGTCAAAGCTGCAGTACTCAGAGTTGAATCTGGAAACAGTACCGGTCAGGCGGTAGTAGGTGGTCTTGTCGGCTTTGTTTATGAACTGCTGCACGGTGAGCGCCTCAACGCCGTCGGAATCACCTTCGGGGCCTTCCTGCACTATGGTCAGCATAGCCGTGGCCACGCCGGTGTAGAACTCTACCGAAGCGGTGCGGTTGGCGCCTGTATTCTCGGTGACAGTGATTTTAATCTCAGAGGGAGTCTTGGACGCCTTGCCGGTGCTGGGCTCGGCCACAATCCAGTCGGGGGTGTTGCCCACAAAGCGCATCCCCCAGTCGCGGTTAGACAGGACTTTGACTGTGAAGGACGCTTTCTCTTTAGTGAGGGTCACTGTGTTCTCCCCCTCGATGGTAATGGACGGATCCTCCACTTTCTCCGCGCAGGAAGCTAATGCGGTGAGTGCCAGGATACCGGCCACGAACGATAAAATTTTAAATGTTTTCATACTCTATTTATTAATCTTGATTATTCAGAGGTAGACTTCAAATTTAGTAAAAAACTTTCATTAACTTTGTGGTATGGCAAAGAAAATAACAGACAATATTTCCTGGGTCGGCAAGGTCGACTGGGAGCTCAAGATGTTCCACGGCAACGAACTTTCTACCCGCCGCGGTTCCAGTTACAATGCATACCTAATCCGCGGCGCCTCCAAGACCGTGTTGCTGGACACCGTGTGGGGTCCTTACGACAAAGAGTTTGTGGCGCGGCTCAAAGAAGAAATCCCTCTGGACAAGATAGATGCGATAGTGATGCAGCACAATGAGACCGATCACTCCGGCGCACTGCGCGAGCTGCTCAGGGAAATCCCCGGCACCCCCGTATACTGCACCGCCAAGGGCGAAGCCATCCTGCGCGGCCACTATCACCAGGATTGGAATTATGTAAATGTAAAGACCGGCGACAAGCTGGATCTGGGCGGCGGCGAGAGCCTCACATTTATAGAGGCGCCTATGCTCCACTGGCCCGACACTATGTTCAGCTACTACAACGGCTGCGGTGGCGTGCTGTTTTCAAACGACGGTTTTGGCCAGCACTATGCCAGCGAGAGCCTCTTCAACGACGAGGTGCCACAGGCCGAGATGATGCGCGAGGCAGAGAAATACTTCGCCAACATCCTGGCCCCCTTCTGCCCTATGGTTACCCGCAAGGTCAAGGAGATTCTGGCAATGAACCTGCCGCTGGCAATGATCTGCCCCAGCCACGGCGTGATATGGCGCCGCGACCCGGCTTCCATCGTGCAGCAGTATCTGCTTTGGGCCGACGCCTACGCAGAAAACCAGATAACCATAGTCTATGACACTATGTGGAACGGCACCCGCGCAATGGCGGAGGCCATCGCCCGCGGCATAGAGGCGGCCGACGGCGCCGTCACAGTCAAGCTGTTCAACGCCGCAAAATTTGACAAGAACAACATCCTTACAGAGATATTCCACTCCAAGGCGCTGCTGTTGGGCTCCCCCACCATCAACAACGGCTACTCCTATGCCGTGGCCGGTCTGCTGGAGATGGTCAAAGGCCTGAAACTCAAGAAGAAATCTGCCGCCGCATTTGGCTGCTACGGCTGGAGCGGCGAGGGTGTCAAACTCCTCTCCGAGCACCTGGCCTCAGCGGGCTTCAATGTTGTGGACGAAGGTATCCGCGCCCAGTGGAATCCCGATGCCGCCGCCTTGGCCGCCTGCGAAGAATATGGCAAGGCATTTGTCAGCAAACTCCAATAAATCCCAATGATATGAAAAAGTACACTTGCAATGTTTGCGGGTATGAATATGATCCCGCAGCCGGCGATCCCGACAATGGTATCGCTCCCGGCACCGCTTTCGAAGACCTCCCTGCAGACTGGGTTTGCCCCTTGTGCGGCGTGGGTAAAGAAGATTTCAGCCCCGCTGAATAACGGCTATTTAACTTTTACGAACCCGTCGGCGATTGCCTTTTCGGCTATCCTGTTGATTCTGGTCTCCAGGTCAGGATGCGAAGAGAGCAGCTGATTCACGGAGCTGCTGGTGGCAGAAGACTGTGAATTCTGGAGCGACAGCATCTTCTGGAAACTCTTGATCATGGCTATAGGATTCTTGCCCTTGGCCTTTAAGAATTCGTATCCATAATCATCTGCCTGGAGCTCCTGTTTCTTGGAATATCTGGCATTCAGAGCGGCTTCGCCAAACGCTCTCAGCTGAGACTGGGAAAGAGAGGCGAGGGATGTGCTCATAGAGCCCAGTCCGTCCAGGGCGGCACTGGTAAGATATGCGTTCTGCATCTCTTTCTTAGAGTGCTTTAGCGCCACGTGGCCTATTTCGTGGCCTATCACGCCCAGCACCTCATCGTCGCTGAGCAAGTCCATAAGGCCGCTGTAGACCCTCACGCTGCCATCTGCGCAGGCAAAGGCATTTACCTGCTTGGTTTCATATACCTTGAAGTTGAGCGGGAGACCGTCCACGTCGGTAAGACCGCGGGTCAGGTTGGCCAGGCGCTTGCTGTAGCTGCTGGTGGCCGGGCTCACTTTGTTTTGCGCATCCATCTGAATCACCGACTGGCGCACGTACGCCTGAATCTGCTCGTCAGATATGGTGAGCGCCTGAATGGCCTTGGAAGCTCCGGAGAGGGCAAGATTGGGATCGACATTCGCCAGAACGCCGCAGGAGGAGGTCATAACCGCCACCGCCAAAATCAAAAGAATTCTTTTCATACTGCCAAGGTAAGAATTTTTTCGTAAATTTATGGTCACAAACCTTTAACCTAATCAAAAACAGATGAAAGGCATCGGCATTATCGGCTGCGGAAAAATCTCGCAGGTGAGACATATACCCGAATATTTTGACAACCCAAACGCCAGTCTGGTGGGATTTTTTGACCTGGCGCCGGAACGCGCCCGGCAAATGGCAGAGCGTTACGGCGGCAAAGTCTTCGATACTGTAGAAGATTTGCTGGAATGCCCCGATATCGATGCCGTGAGCGTGTGTGTGGCCAATAATATGCACGCCGATGTCACCATCGCCGCCCTCAAGGCGGGCAAGCACGTGCTTTGCGAAAAGCCTATGGCCACCAACATAGAAGACTGCGAGCGGATGGTGGCCGCCGCCAGGCAGTATGGCCGCTTTTTGATGATAGGCCAGAACCAGCGCTTTGCCCTGGCGCACTCCGAAGCACGGAATCTTATTAAGCAAGGCGCCATCGGCAAGGTGGTTTCTTTCCGCACCACCTTCGGCCACGCCGGCCCCGAGACCTGGAGCATCACTCCCGGCCCCGGCACCTGGTTCTTCGACAAGAAAGCCGCCGTGATGGGTGTGCTGGCCGACCTGGGAATCCACAAGACAGACCTGATTCAGTACATTCTTGACGACACCATCACCGCCGTCACCGCCCGCATCTCTACAATCGACAAGAAATACGCCGACGGCAGCCCCATTGGCGTGGATGACAATGCGATATGCATCTTTGAGATGGCCGGCGGCGCCGTGGGCACTATGACCGCCAGCTGGACCTTCTACGGACAGGAAGACAACAGCACCATAATCTACGGCACCGAGGGCATCATCCGCATCTACGACGATCCCGCCTGCTCGCTTAAGGTTATCAGCAAAGACGGCAAGGTTCAGACACTGGACATAGACCGCATCCAGACCAACGACAACCAGACCAAGAGCGGCGTTATGGACGCCTTTGTGGATGCGCTGGAGCGGGGCGTACAGCCGCCGGTAAGCGGCGAGGAGGTCCTCACCGCAATGCGTGCCATCTTCGGCGCCCTCGAATCCTCGGAAAAAGGCATCCGGGTAGAGGTTAACCGGTAGGGGCTTCCGGGAACGACCGCCACAGATTTCCTTCCCACCCAAGTGGCGACAGTCTCTGCTCTGACCACAGAGCATCCCGCAGGAGCGAATCCCGCACTCTTCCTGCCAAAGTGGCGACAGTCTCTACTCTGACCACAGAGCGTCCCGCAGGAGCACATCCCTCGCTATTCCCGCCAAAGTGGCGACAGTCTCTGCTCTGACCACAGAGCGTCCCGCAGGAGCGAATCCCGCACTCTTCCTGCCAAAGTGGCGCGGGCCTGGCGCAGCGGGGTGGCCGTTTAAGGGCGATTGGTCCGCGCCACACCACGATATCGGCCCTTGGCGCGGGATGCCCCCTTCGCAGGAGCGCATCTGGGGCACATCGCACCGCGCCAGTTTGGCGAAAACGAGCAGCATTTTTTATGGAACATATCTGCGTATTTCCGATTCCGGCAACCGTACTATCGTGGCAATCTGACGGTGGGTCATATTGTGTTGTCTCCTGAGTGTCTGCGCAAGCGATATTCTGGCGCCTGAATCAAGACGTCTTGGGTCTCTAGTTCCAAAAACGGCTTTACACACATCTCCACATATAATTCTTGCCTCCGTGTCTTCCAACATAACACCTCTAACGCGGGAGATTCTTTCCAGTATCTCTTCGTCTTGTTTACGGCTGCCTGACAGATAGACGCGATAGCAGTTTGGCGTACGGAATATTGATTCGAATCTTGGCACATCGACATAGTTCGAGGGGAGGATAATGTCCCCGGCTACCTGCCAATTGCCAGGTACAGTGTAAGTCCTTGAGTGTGTTATCTCCCGCTTTCGGTCTACAGACAAATTGCCAAAATGTATCGGACTATGGATAATCCCTTCATCGTCAAAGAGCCACGGCGGAATATGATAACCCCGCCTGAAATACATAGAACCGCTGCCCCAACGGTAGTCATACGGCATAATGTCTTTGCCGTCTTTGGTGGGCTGGGACACAATGTAGGCCGCCACATTCATCAAATAGCGTTCGTCGTCCACGGCATATAGTTCAATGTTTAACTTGAAAGCAGCACCTTCAGCCCTGGTACTGGCGGCATAATGCCTGTAAACGGTCTCGAACAGCAGTTTGAATTCAACACACTCATCGCTGGTTCCATATAGAAGGAAATGGGGATGTGTGTCTTCTATGGTAAACACCACAACAACCACATCCGTGTTTGCCGCACACAGGGCGACAATGTTCATTGCCGCCGAAAAATCACGTTTGTCAAGGATAAAGTTGCGCGCATCAAGACCGTCTGCGCAAAGATGGTAATAGCGTTTGGGTTGCATCGTCATATATCTCTCTCATTTAATCCGTCACCACAGGCGATGACAGCAAGGGTTTGCTATATGACAAAGTTGATGAATTAGATTGGATTTATCAAAAAGAATCTCTCTTCCCGCCAAAGTGGCGCGGGCCTGGTGCTACGGGGTGGCTGCTTACGTGCTATTGGTCCGCGCCACACCCCGATATAGGCTCTTGGAGCGGGATGCTCCTTCGCAGGAGCGCATCTGGGGCACATCGCCCCGCGCCAATTTGGCGGGTATCGGCAGCAGAGCAGAAGAGGGTATCGCGTATTGACTTATAAGATAAATATGAGGAATGTTTCTGTTTTTTCTTTTTTCTGCCTATATTTATAAAATTTTATTCCTATAGGCAGATGAAAAAATCATTTTTATACTTTTTTGCCCTGCTGGCTTTGGTTTCCTGCGGAGGCGAAGCCACCGCGCCTCAGAGAGGAGAAGACCCAGCAAGGGCCGCAAATTTCGATAAGACCTATCCGATAGTGGATTCCCTGCTGAGGGTGATGACGCTGGACGAGAAAATCGGCCAGCTGGTGCTCTACACCTCCGACTGGGACGTGACCGGCCCAAGCATCCGCGACGGTTATGTAGACGATATCCGCGCGGGCAAGTGCGGCAATATCTTCAACGCCTACACCGCAGAGTATACCCGCAAACTTCAGGAGATTGCCGTGAACGAAACCCGTCTGGGCATTCCGCTGCTGTTTGGCTATGACGTGATTCACGGCTTCCGAACCATATTCCCCATCAACCTGGGCATCAGCGCCAGCTGGGATCCGGAGCTGATTCGCCAGAGCGCCCGCATAGCTGCCCGCGAAGCTGCAGCCGCCGGCCTGCACTGGACCTACTCCCCTATGTGTGACATTTGCGTGGAACCCCGCTGGGGCCGCATCAGCGAAGGTGCCGGCGAAGATGCCTTCCTGGGCAGCGCCATCTCCCGCGCCATGGTATATGGCTACCAGGGCGCAGACCTGAGCGATCCTATGACCATCGCCGCCTGCGTGAAGCATTTTGCAGCCTACGGCGCACCCCACGCCGGCCGTGACTACAACACTGTGGATATGAGCGAGCGCTGGCTGCGCGAGTTTTATCTGCCGCCCTACAAAGCCGCAGTGGATGCCGGGGCCCAGACAGTGATGGCCTCGTTCAATGAATATGACGGCACCCCCGCCACCGCAAATGCCCACCTGCTCACAGAGATACTGAGAGACGAATGGGGCTTTGACGGTTTTGTGGTGAGCGACTACACCGGCATTATGGAGATGATCAACCACGGCACATCCAAGGACCTTGAGGAAGCCAGCATCCAAGCCCTGAACGCCGGCAACGATATGGATATGCAGAGCGGCGGCTACGACGAGTTTCTGAAAAAAGCCGTGGAAGAGGGCAAGATAAGCAAGAAGACCCTGGACGAGGCGGTGCGCCGCGTTCTCACCGTAAAGGCCCGCCTTGGGCTGTTTGAAGATCCTTTCAGATATTGCAGCGCAGAGCGCGAAGCGGCCGAAACCAAAACCGACGCCAACTTGCTTGCCGCCCGTACCCTTGCAGAAGAGAGCTGCGTACTGCTCAAAAACCATAACAACATCCTCCCCTTGAAACAAGGCACCAGCGTGGCTGTGATCGGCCCCCTGGCAGACAGTGCAGACGACCTTCTGGGCACGTGGCGCGGTGCCGGGCAGGTTGATGGAGTGAAGAGCCTGCTTGACGGCATTAAAGAAATGGCCGGCAGCGTGACCTACGCCCCCGGCTGCGACGTTGAAAAAGAAGGGCAGGCCGGTTTCAGCCAGGCAGAATACGCGGCACGAAAAGCCAGTGTCACAGTTATGGTGCTGGGCGAACCCTGCGACTGGAGCGGCGAAGCCGCCAGCCGCACCTCTATCAAGATCCCGGAAGTACAGAGCGAACTGCTGAAAAGGATTGCCGCCACAGGGCAGCCCATAGTACTGGTGCTGATGAACGGCCGTCCGCTGGACATCAGCGAAGAGGTTGAACTTGCCGACGCTGTGCTTGAAGCCTGGTATCCCGGCACAATGGGCGCAGAAGCCGTGGCGAGACTCCTGTTTGGCGAGGCAAGCCCCAGCGGCCGCCTGAGCGTAACCTTCCCCCGCAATCTTGGGCAGGTTCCCATCTACTACTACGCCAAGAACACCGGCCGCCCCTATGTGCATCCCGGTGCAAAATACGAGAGCCGCTATCTGGACTGCGAGAACGCCCCGCTGTTCCCCTTTGGTTACGGCCTCACCTACACCACTTTCAGCTACGGCAAACCTGAACTCTCCGCCGATAGCTTCGGCCCCAAAGGAAGCATCACCGCCAAGGCTACCGTAACCAACACCGGCAGTCGTGAGGGCACCGAGGTGGTTCAGCTCTATCTGCGCGATATGGTGGGCAGCGTGACCCGTCCGCTCAAGATGCTGCGCGGTTTCGAGCGCGTTACACTCGCCCCCGGCGAAAGCCGCGATGTGGAGTTCACCATCACCCCGGAGGAACTCTCTTTCTGGCGCAAAGATATGACATTCGGCCCCGAGGCCGGGGAATTCCGTCTGTTCATTGCCGGAGACTCATCTGCAGAAGACTTCGTAACCTTCACTTATAACGAATAGTTATGAATCGCCTGGCCCATCTATTGGCAGCTATGCTGCTGACACTGGTCTCCTGCGCCCCGAAGCCAGCCTCCGACGAGGAGATTCTGGACCGCATAGAGCAGGCCACCATAAAATATTTCACCGAATTTGCCGAACCCAACACCGGGATGGCGCGCGAGCGCAACGAGGACGTCCACGGCAACATAGTGACCACCGGCGGCACCGGCTTTGGAATGATGGCCATAATTGCCGGCGCCGAGAGGGGATATTTCCCCCGCGAAGAGGGCGAAGCCCGTCTGGAAAAGATTATCTCCAGCCTGGAGCGTCTGGAACGTTTCCACGGAGCCTGGGCCCACTGGTACGACGGCGACAGCGGCGAGGCTTATCCTTTCAGCCGCTATGACGACGGCGGCGACCTGGTGGAGACGGCCTTCCTGACCCAGGGCATCCTCACCACCCGCCAGTGGACCGGAAACGAGAGTCTGAAACAGCGCTGCGACAGCCTCTGGCGGGGCATCGAGTGGAACTGGTATACCCAGGCCACCGACAGCCTCTACTGGCACTGGTCCAAGAACTACGATTTCAAGATGAACCACCGCATCCGCGGCTTTGACGAGACGCTGATAACCTATATCCTGGCGGCATCGTCCCCTACTTACCCCATCACAAAAGAGTGCTACGAAGCCTCTTACAAGACCAGCCCCTATTACTACAACGGCAAGGAATACTACGGCATCCCCCTGACCATAGGAATGGACTACGGCGGGCCGCTGTTTTTTACCCACTACTCTTTCCTGGGCCTTGACCCCCGCGGCCTTACCGACGGCCACACCGATTATTTCGAGCGCAACCGCAACCACTGCCTGATTCACCGCGAATATGCCAAAGACCATCCCGAAAAGCAGTTGGGCGAAGATTTCTGGGGATTCACCAGCAGCGACGACGCCCTGCTGGGATATGCCGGCCACTATCCCGGCACTCCGGAAGAAAACGGCACCGTGAGCCCCACGGCGGCTGTATCGTCTATCGTTTATACTCCTGAAGAGAGTATGGCGTTTATCCGCCGCCTGCTTCAAGACGAACGCACCTTCGGCCCTTACGGCTTTTACGATGCGGTCAATTATACGCTGCCTGAAGAGCAGCAGGTGCTAAGGCACTACCTGGCCATAGACCAGGGCCCCGAAGCGGTTATGATTGAGAACCACAGAAGCGGCCTGCTCTGGCGCCTGTTCGGCAGCTGTCCGGAAATCAAGGACGGCCTGGAAAAACTCGGATTCAAATACAATAAATAACCAATCTATATCCTGATGAAAAGATTTATTCTCACAACACTTATGATATTGTCGTTTGCGCTGGGCGCGCAGGCGCAGTATCAGGTGAAGGGAACTATCGCAGACGATCTGGGACCGGTTATCGGCGCCACCGTTATGGAGGCGGGCACCACCAACGGTACCTCAACCGACTTCGACGGCAACTTCTCCCTTATGGTGTCGGGACCCGACGCCCTGGTGGAGGTCAGCTGCATCGGCTATGCCGGCCAGACCTATCCTGCTAAAGGTTTCCCCGAAAGCATCCTGCTGAAAGAGGATGTCAACTTTCTGGACGAGGTGGTGGTCGTGGGCTACGGCACCCAGAAGTCCAAGGACCTCACCGCACCTATCGTGACTGTAAAGGGCGGAGAACTTGCAAAACAGGTTTCCGCCAACCCTATGAGCGCCCTTCAAGGTATGATGAGCGGCGTTCAGGTGATTCAGAGCGGCGCCCCCGGCGCCGGTCCGGCCGTTAAAATCCGCGGCGTGGGCTCCATTGGAGACTATGCCAACCCGCTCTATGTCGTGGACGGCGTGTTTGTGGACAACATCGACTTCCTCTCCGGAAACGACATCGAGTCGCTCACAGTGCTCAAGGATGCGTCTGCATCTGCCATCTACGGCGTGCGCGCGGCCAATGGCGTGGTGCTGGTGACCACCCGCAAGGGCACCCACGGACACGTGAACGTGGCCTATGAGGGCTATGCCGGTGTGCAGACACCCACCCACATTATGAAACTCACCAACACAGAGCAGTATGTCCAGCTTATGAACGAGGCCAACGTAAACACCATTGGATACACTCCAATCAGCGCCTCCGACTATCCCGGCAACACCGACTGGTATGCTTCTCTGGTTCATCCGGCCCTGACCCACAGCCACTCGCTGGATCTTTCTGGCGCCAACGAAGGCACCAACTACTCCGTCGGCCTGAGTTATTTCTATCAGGACGGTATTATGAACTACGCTCAGAACGACTACAACCGTCTGAACTTCCGATTCCGTCTGGACCAGAAAACCACCGACTGGCTCACCGTAGGCGTCAACAATGTATTGTCCCGCTCCTGGCAGAACAATGCCGATTCGGGCGTTTACTCCCAGGCTTTCGTGAATCCTCCGGTATACAACATCTACAACGAAGCCAATGCTGTCGCCTACCCGGAAAAGTTTGACTCTCCCCAGCTCTACGGCTTCCCCAACGCCTATGGCAACCCCGTGGCCAACGCGTTTTACCACCGCAGCCGCGGCACCGGCCTCAAGGATGTATTCTCTGTATATGCCGATTTCACAATAATCCCGGACGTTTTGAAGTTCAAAACTTCATACAACCTCGATTTTGACTTCTACGACAATCAGAATTACACTCCGGAAAACTATGTCGGAGGCAGCCAGGGAACCAATATCAGCAGCC
Source organism: Bacteroidales bacterium (assembly GCA_017428035.1). Lineage (GTDB taxonomy): Bacteria > Bacteroidota > Bacteroidia > Bacteroidales > UBA932 > Equibacterium. The sequence continues at coordinate 29,724 of JAFRRR010000102.1, forward strand.
TGAACAAGACCTTCGGGTATGCCCTGTATCAAATTCTGGACAATGTGCTCACCTACAACGGAAGCAAGGGGCTCAACTCCTGGTCGGTGATGCTGGGCCAGTCCACACGCTGGCAATACAACAGCTCCCTGACCGGCATTGCATACAGCGTTCCCGACTTTGACGACGCCTCCCGCTACCTGGTGAACGGCTCTTACAAGAACCGCCAGGCACTGGACGGCGCCAGCAGATATCACGGTCTGTCCGCCTTCACCAGGGCGACTTTCAACCACGCCGACAAATATCTGGCTACATTTACCTTCCGCGCTGACGGCAGCTCCAAATACCAGCAGAAGTGGGGCTTCTTCCCCTCTCTGGGTCTGGGCTGGAACATCTCCAACGAAGGCTTTATGCAAAACCAGACAACCTTTGACTTTTTGAAGATGCGCGCCAGCTGGGGTATGCTGGGTAATGACAACGTCCCGGCAAACTCCACCCTTATCGTGGGAGCCTCCGGAGTTGGCGCTTCCGGCGTTTTCGGCGACGACAATGTGATTGACGGCGTCGGCGCCCAGACGGTATTCCAGAACGAACTCCGCTGGGAGGTCGTCACCGAATTCAACGTCGGCTTTGATATGGCATTCTGCAAGAACCGCCTCTCTGCCGAAATCGATTATTACCACCGCACCACCGACAACGTCGTGTTCTACGCGCCCATAGCCACCGGCGGCGGCACCGCCACCCTGCTGGCAAACAACGGCAAAGTCCTTAACCAGGGCGTGGAGCTGGCACTCAACTGGGCCGACCAGGTGGGCGATTTTGGTTATGGTCTCAACTTCAACGCCACCACCATCAACAACAAGGTGCTGGAACTCAAAGGCCGCGAAGAGATCCCCGGTGCTGCCGTGAATGGCGTTTACAGCACATCCACCCGCGTGGGTTATCCTATCGGAGCCTTCTGGGGCTATAAGATTGACGGCATTTACACCTCTGAAAAAGATGCCCTTATGGACCCCGTTACCCAGACCATCAAGGATGCCGGATTCTTCAAATACAAAGACATTGACGGCAACAACGAAATCAACGACAAGGACCGCACTTTCCTGGGAGCCCCCATCCCCTGGCTCATACTTGGCCTGAACGCCTCTATGACCTGGCGCGGATGGGACGCCTCTATGCTGCTCAACGCCCAGATAGGCAACAAGATCCTGAACCGCAAGCGTATGAACCGCAGCGTGTTCCCCGAAGGAAACTACGACCTCGATTTCTATAATCACCGCTGGACCAAGGAAAACAAGGAAACAAACTATCCTTCTGCCGAAGCATATGGCACCAACTTCATCCAGCAGTCCAACGAATTCTTTGTTGAAGACGGTTCATTCTTCCGCATCCAGAACGTTCAGGTGGGTTATACCTTCAAGAATATTCCGGGCGTAAAGAGCCTCAGGGCATATCTCTCTGCCCAGCGTCCCCTGTCGCTGTTCGGCTATCACGGTTTCACCACCGAGATTGGCGGTTCTCCCATTGAGAGCGGCATAGACAGCAGCGTTTATCCTATGCAGTCCATTTGGACGGCCGGTATCAATCTTAACTTCTAAAGCCGGAGCATTATGAAAAAGATTATCTATACATTTTTGACCATAGCCCTGCTAACCTCCTGTGCAGATTTCCTGGATATCCGCACCGAGGCCACAATGCCCACCAGCGGCACCGACTATAGCAAGAGCGAGCTCATTTTCCAGAGCGTAAGTGCCGCATATGCCACACTGCGCTTGAGCGAGGGCGATGCCTTTGCATATGTATCCGTTCTGGAAATGCCCTGCGAAGATGCCGACAAAGGCTCCACCCCTTCCGACGCCGCCGCCACCGCCGGCGAAATGGACAATTTCTCATACGGCGCCACCAACACCCTCGTCAACCAGATGTGGGCCAAATTCTATGACATAGCTTCGGCCGCCAATCACGCCATTAAAGAGATGGCGGAATTCGAGAAGAGTATGACCACCGCCGAAAATAAGGCCTATTGCCGCCAGTGTGCCGGCGAGGCAAAGGTCATCCGTGCCTATGCATACTTCAATCTGGTGAGAATGTTTGGCTCAGTGCCCATCGTGGACAGAATGATGACAGCAGAAGAACTGGCCTCCAACCCTGCAAAATCAGAAGCCGAGGTATATCAGTTTATCTATAATGACCTTCAGGAGGCCATTGCCGTCCTGCCCGAGAGCTATCCTAAGAAAGAAACGGGACGGTTCACCGTTTACACCGCCCGCGCCCTCAAGAGCAAAGTCGCCCTGTACCGCAAAGACTGGGCTACCGCCGCATCCGAGGCCGATATGATTATCCGCAGCCATCGCTTCTCCCTGGTTCCGGTGTTCCGCGACGTATTCTCTATGGAATATGAAAACAGCTCCGAATCCCTGATGGAGATTCAGGCTTCTTCCCTTGGACAGAGCAGCGGCGACGCACCTTTGTGCTATTACGCCTTCATACAGGGGCCTCGCAACAACCAGCCGTCCAATATGCAGGGGTGGGGATTCAAGGTACCCAGCCAGACGCTTGTGGACTGGCTCACGGCCCGCGGCGACCAAGCGCGGTTGGATGCCACCATTCTTCGCAGCGGAAGCACCACGCCGGAGGGCGACGAGATACTCGCCTCCTGCCCCAACCCATATTACAACGGCAAGGTCTATACACCGTCTTCCTACAACCTCTGGTCCTACAACGGCTATGGTTTTGACTATAATATGCGCATCATACGCTATGCCGAGATTCTGCTGATATATGCGGAGGCTGTTGCAAACGGAGCCGAAGAAGGTGAGATTTCTGCCTACGATGCATTTAATATGGTGCGTGAGCGTGCCGGTTTGGAGCCCGCAGAGGCAACTTTGGACAATATCCTTGACGAGCGCCGCGCAGAACTCGCTATGGAAGAGAACCGTTTCTTTGATCTTGTTCGCACCGGCAAGGCACCTGAAGTGCTTGGCAAACTGGGTTTCAAGGCTGGCAAACACGAGCACTTCCCTATCCCAGACGCCCAGCGCAAGCTGAATCCGACGCTTCCCGAAACACCCGGATATAACTACTAATAACCATTAATATTAACCAACTAATTCAAATCAACCAATGAAAAAAGTATTTGCAATTCTCGCTGTTGTTGCAGCAACCGTTTTCGCTGTTTCTTGCTCTGACAAGCCCGCAAAGGATGATTCCAAGGGCGGTGTAGAAGTGGCCGCAGATGCACTTGTTGCCTATTTCCCTCTTGATGACGCTACCGAGAAGATCGGTGGCCTGACTCTCGACAGCCAGGGCGCCGGCACAGAAGCCAATTTTGTGGCTGGCCGCAGGGACAAATGCTATCAGGGCACCAAGGACTCTTATCTGCGCTTCAACATCCCTGCTGACAGCCCCATCAAGACTATGAAGGCTATGTCTCTTTCTATGTGGCTGAAACACGCCGAAATTGACTGGGACTGCGTTCCCGTGCCTATGGTATTCCAGATTACCCGTACCGACGACCGCTGCTGGGGCAACTTTGGTATGAGCTGCGACCGTACCGACAAGGGAGCAGGCTTCCTGACTTGGAAATGCGTATTCCAGGGCGAAGAGCAGACCAGTGACGGTCCCAAACCCGCCGGCATCTGGAAAACCACCAACGCTTTCACCGAGAAGGATGGTGTGAAGACTTATAACTGGCCCACCCTGGCTCCCGCAGGCCGTTGGAACCATATCATTTATGCCTACGACAATGTTACTTCCACTTTCCACTGCTATCTGAACGGTGCCGACATCACCCCCGAAAACGAGGTTGACTGCATCTTCGGCGAGAAGAAAGCCGGTGACCTTAAGTTCCTCAACGCCGAGCAGATAATGATTGGCAACTGGGATGTCAAATATACCTCCGCAGAAGGTTGGGGCTGGAAAGACGAGTGGATCGGCGGCTTTGAGAATGGTCAGGTCGACGAAATCCGCCTCTTCAACCGCGCTCTCACTGCAGCAGAGGCCAAGGCTCTCTACGATGCAGAGGTTGCTGCTATGACCGAATAATTTTGGGTTATACAGGCGGCAGGGAGAGGGATCTCCCTGTCGTCACAAATGAAAAGGTTTTTATTTATAACTGTTTTGCTGCTTGCTTTCGGCTGCAGCAAACCTGCCGGGGATGTGCCGTCCGGTATACTTCAGGAGGCACAGTTGTGCGGATCTGCCATACGCCACCGCCAGTTGGTGAAGAACATCCCGGTTGACGGCGCTGTTTTCAGGCTTGTCTTTTCCAAACCGGCTGATCTGTCCGACACCAAGTCCATTGTGTTTGATGGCGGCGACTTCATAGTTTCTGCCGGAGAAGACGAACGGACGGTCATACTCAAACCCAAGGAGACTCTCCGATATTCGCACTCATATACTCTGGCTTTTCTTGCAGGACAGGTGTTCGGAATCAGACTGGTAGAGGATTATATCTTCCATTTTTCCACCGTCCCCGAGCCAATGGATGAAAAGGAGGTCTTCCCCCGCATATCCACCGACGAACTGCTCACCAAAGTGCAGGAACACACTTTCCGGTATTTCTGGGACTATGCACACCCCGTCAGCGGGCTGGCGCGGGAGAGGTTCGGCAGCGGCGAAACGGTGACCTCCGGCGGCAGCGGCTTCGGCCTGATGTCCATTCCGGTGGGCATAGAAAGGGGCTTTATCACCCGCGAAGAGGGATGCGAACGCGCTGCGAAGGTGGTAGATTTCCTCTCTACCAAGGCCGACCGCTTTCACGGTGCCTTCTCCCATTGGCTTAACGGCACCACCGGAAAGGCCATCGCCTTCAGCACATACGACAACGGCGCCGACCTGGTAGAGACAGCCTTTCTTATGGAGGGCCTGCTCACCCTAAGGGCATATTTTGACAAGCGTGATATGGCCGAAACCAACCTGCGTGGAGCCATCACCTCCCTTTGGGAAGCGGTGGAATGGGACCATTTCACCCGCGGCGGGCAAAATGTGCTTTACTGGCACTGGTCGCCGGACTATGAGTGGCAGATGAATATGCAGATACGAGGATGGAACGAGGCGCTGATTGTGTATGTACTGGCGGCGTCTTCGCCCACACACAGGATATCGAAAGAAGTTTACGACCGCGGCTGGGCGCCCGGCCGCAACGGCAAGAAATTCTATGACATAACCCTGCCGCTGGGTCAGGACTACGGCGGGCCCCTGTTCTTTGCCCACTACTCGTTTATGGGGCTGGACCCCCGCAAACTGAGCGACGCCTACGCAGATTACTGGGCCCAGAACGTGGCCCACGCAAGGATAAACCACGCATACTGCGCCGCCAATCCTAAGAATAAATATGGCTACAGCGACCGCTGCTGGGGCCTGACCGCAAGCGACATCAATGGCGGTTACACTGCCTCTTCACCCACCAACGACCGGGGCACAATAGCCCCCACCGCGGCTCTGGCAAGTATGCCCTACACGCCGGAGGAATCGCTGGCCGCAATGGAGTATTTCTACTATTATCTGGGTGACCGCCTGTGGGGAGAATACGGTTTCTACGACGCCTTCTGCCTGGAAGACCGCTGGTTCGCCACCAGTTATATCGCCATAGACCAGGGGCCTATCGTATGTATGATAGAGAATTACCGCAGCGGCCTGCTGTGGAATGCATTTATGAAAGACCCCGACATTCGCCGGGGTCTGAATAATCTTGGGTTCAGTTATTGATTCTGGGTGTCCACATCGGGCAGGAATGCCTGCTTCAGCCGTGACGTGAGGCTGGTGCGCTTGTTCTGTTCTTTCTTTTGCTCTATCAGTTCCTGATACCTGCCGTAGACATTCTCTACCACGGTGTCCCAGTTGACATACAACTGCTCGTGGGCGGCGGAGGCTATACGACGGAACTGGGATTCATCGCTCAGAGCCTCCTGAATCTTATTGGCATAGGCCTCTTCTGTGGGATCGCTGAAAAATCCGTTGACGCCGTCGGTCACGGTGGCGGCGGTGCGGGCGCCTTTCAAAAAAACCGTAGGCGTTCCCTGACAGGCCGCTTCTATCTGGACCAGAGAGTTGGTGTCGTAGAGCGACGGGAACAGGAACAGCGTGGCGCGGGAATAGAGATCCTGCAGGCCTTCCCTGCTGTCTACCAGGCCGGCCATAATCACGCTGTCTTCAAGGCCCAACTCCTTTACAAGAGCGGCCAGCTTGTCTTCGTCCTGGCCCTGTCCCACAAACAGCATCTTGAACTTCAGGCCGCGGTCTTTCAATATCTTGAGCGAACGCACCATAAAGTCCAGGTTTTTGATAAAATTGATGCGACCCACAAACAGGAACACGGTTTCGCCTGCCGAGAGGCCATAGCGGCTGTTGACCCGCTGCGCCGCGGCGGCCGGATCGGCCACAGGGACGTGGTCGGTGGCGTTGGGCACAATGTTGCACGGGACATTCAGTCCATATTCATTGAGATACAGGTCTCTGATGGCATTGTTCACCGTCCAGCACTCGTCGCAGGCGTTGAATGTCATAATCACCGTGCCGAGAGCCATCCGGATGGTGGACTCCAGTTTGAACGCCCGCTCAAAATCCTGCCTGTACTGGGAGTGCAGGGTGCCCACAGCCGGCACCTGATGCATCTTCGCATAAAGCGTACCCGCCATACCCACGGCAAACGGAGAGTGGATGTGGACTATGTCCAGCCCGCTCTTTATGAGCGGCAGGTTAAACGAAGGGTCCGCCATTGGCAAGGGGAGGGAATAATCCACCCCGGGAATCGGCAGGGAAGAGCAGCGGACAATCTCGTATGGATATTTTTTGTCTTCTTCTTTGTCGTACCCTTTGACATAGGGACAAAAAACCACCACCTCGCATTTATTTGCGAGGCGGCTGGCGTAATTATCAACTACTTTTATAACACCGTCTACCATCGGGTAGAAGGTGTCCACGAACATTCCGACCTTCATTGGCGATTATTTCCAGAAAGGAAGGTCCTTAAGGCTGCAGATTGTACCGCCGTAAATGTTCTTGATATAGTCGAGGCCGCGGTCGCGGTCTTCTTCGGTAAGGGTATCGGTGGTTTCACGCGGAACCACGATATCGAAGCCGCGGAAGAAAGCGTCGGCGCTGGTGTGGCGGCAGCAGCAGTCTGCCTGCCAGCCGGTGATGATCACAGTGTCCACGCCCTTCTCGCGGAGGTCAAGTTCCAGTGGAGTCTGGAAGAAGCCGCTGTAGGTCTTCTTGGGCACCAGAACGTCGCCAGGCTGAGGTTTGAGCTCGTCTATGACCTCGGCACCCCAGGTTCCCTCAACTGCGTGGGGACCCCACACCTTGAACTCCTTGTCAATTTCGGGAGTGTGGCTGTCGTTGGCATAGAAAACCGGCACGCCGGCTGCGCGGGCCTTCTCCAGAAGTTCGCGGATGGGCTCTATGATATTTTTGATTCTGGGGTGTGCAATGACCCCTGTTACAAAGTCGTTGACCATATCAACGACAATAACTGCATACTTTTTCATTTCAAGTCGGGTTAAAAATAAACGACAAATGTTGTTACAAATATAAAGCCGTTTTTGTAAATTTGACTAATTTTGAGCTTGTAAATATGAGCAGTGTTATGAGTGAAACCCCCACGCCCCGTCCAGAGTGGGCCATTGACCTGGAAAAAGTTCTGGCAAAGAAGTTTCCCGGCAAGAAATTTCCCAAGTGGCTTATCAATTGGCTTAAGAAATTTATCCATCAGGATTTGATCAACTCCATAGTCACAAGGGGATACGAGGGCGTTGATTTCTGTATAGACGGCGTCAGGTGCCTGGATCTGCATCTGGAGGTAGAGGGAGTGGAAAATGTAGTGTTGCCGGAGGGCGCAAAGATGACCTTTGCCAGTAACCATCCCCTTGGCGGCGCCGACGGCGTGGCCAATGTCAGCGTCATTGCAGAGCATTTTGACCGGGACATCAAACTCCTGGTAAACGACTTTCTGATGGCTCTTCCAGGACTTGCCCCCATCAGCGCCCCGGTAAACAAAACCGGCGGTCAGGCCCGCAATCTCCCGGCAATGATCAAGGAATTCTATGAGAGCGACTCCACACTGATGATTTTCCCCGCCGGCCTCTGCTCCAGAAGAATCAAGGGAAAGATACAGGATCTGCCGTGGACAAAGAATTTCATCAAGATGAGCCGCGCCACAAACCGCTGGGTGATTCCGATGCATTTCATTGGCCGCAACTCCAACCGATTCTATACAATTGCCAATCTGTGCAAATTCTTTGGCATAAAATTCAACCTGGCTATGCTCTTCCTTCCGGACGAGCTCAACCGCAGCCGGCACAAATCCTATAAGATCATCTTTGGCAAACCCATTCCGCCCGAGACATTCGACAACAGCAAAACCGACACCGAGTGGGCAGCTTGGGTACGCGAAAAAGTATACGAACTGTAAGCTATGGAAAAAATAATAGATCCCATAAGCCTGGATAAACTCGAGGCCGAACTTACCCCGGAGAGGAAGCTTTGCAACACCAACAAGGGTGGCAATGTGATTTATGTGGTGGATGCCCACAATGCGCCAAACGTAATGCAGGAGATAGGCCGCCTGCGCGAGATTTCTTTCCGCGAAGGCGGCGGTGGCAGCGGTCTTGCGGCCGACATCGACGAGTTTGACACAATGGAGGTTCCTTACCAGCAAATAGTGGTTTGGGATCCCGATTCAAAGGCCATCCTGGGCGGCTACCGCTACATCCTTGGCCCTGATGTCAAGCTGCGCGAAGACGGGCAGCCTATTCTGGCCACCACCCATATGTTCCATTTCAGCGACGTATTCATCAAGGAATACCTGCCGCACGTGATGGAGTTGGGCCGCAGTTTTGTGACGCCCGAATACCAGAGTTCCCGCGCCGGAGCCAAGGCCATATACGCCCTGGACAACCTGTGGGATGCCATCGGCGCAGTGGTTCAGGAGCACCCCGGCATCATCTATTTCTTTGGAAAGATGACAATGTACCCCTCGTATGACCGTCCTTCCCGCGACCTGATACTCCACTTCCTGTGGAAGCACTTCCCCGATCCGGAGGAGCTTGTGCGCCCCATAAAGCCGGTGATGCCGGAGACCAACCCCCGCCTTATGGATTTGATTCTCAAGGACGTAGAGTTCAAGGATGACTACCGGAATCTCAAAGAAGCGGTGCGCAAGCTGGGCACCAACATCCCGCCGCTGGTAAACTCCTATATGAACAGCTCTCCCTCTATGAAGATGCTGGGAACCGCCATCAACGACGAATTCTCAGATGTGGAGGAGACCGGCATTATGATTTGCTACACCGAGATGTATCCCGAGAAGCGCGACCGCCACACTATGGCATCGGTGAGCGAGTGGCTCGCCAAGGTCAGAAAGCGCTTCCCCAAACTGAGCAGCGAAACCATAGACAAGCTCAAGGAGCATCGCCACAAGCGCAAGTTTGCCATCTTTGAGCGTTTCAAACGCAAGAGAGACAAAGAGTAATGCTCACCCCCGACTTTGAGCAGATGTGGCAGCGCCTGGCGCCGGACTTTATGGCCGACGCCATCCGCGAGTTCAACGGCTACCCAGAAGTGGTTCTGGCCTGGTCGGCCTACCTGGGCGCAGCCGTGGCGTGGTGCTGGGACAAAGACTGGACTGCCTACAAGGATATGGACTATGCCTTTTTCTGCGGCGAAAAGGGGTTTGACTATATGGACGAGCACATCACGGAAGACATCCTGGGCTACAAGCTGGGCAGCGAAGAGGCCCTGGCCTTGGCCGATTTCTTCCGCTCCAAGGCCACCGAGGCCCACAGCCTGCTGCTCCACAGCGGCGTGGAGCCCGGCAGCGTGGATGCCTACAACGCCGTGGTGAGTGCCATCCAGACAATGTATACCGTGGGCGCCAGCCATCTTCTGGCAAAGCTCGGCTATAAGTGGAGCGCATCCTGATCTGCTATGAAAAGAGTCCTGACAATACTGCTTTCACTGTTTTTGTGCCTGGGCGTTTGCGTTGACGCCTCCGCCCGCAAGCGGCTGCGCGACTATGGCATCACCCCGGGCGTGATGAAGACCGGGAAAAACAACGCCATAACCGACGTGCCCGGGGTCGCCGTGGGCCACAGGACGCTGGACAACGGCGACCGTATGCACACCGGAGTCACCGCCATCATCCCGCATCAGGGCAATGTCTTTCTCAAGAAATGCCCCGCCGCGGTTTATGTGGGCAACGGTTTCGGCAAGCTGGCGGGCTCCACTCAGATTCAGGAACTGGGCACGCTGGAAACGCCTATCATACTGACCAATACTCTCAATGTCGCCGAGGGCATCCGGGCGCTGGTGACCTACACTCTTACCCGTCCCGGCTGCGAGACTGTGGGCAGCGTGAACGCCGTGGTGGGCGAGACCAACGACGGGGCTCTGAATGATGTCCGCGCCCGCTATGTCACAGAGCAGAACGTGCTGGAGGCCATCTTCTCTGCCCACGACGGGCCTGTAGAAGAGGGCAATGTGGGTGCCGGCCGCGGCACCGTGGCCTTCGGCCTCAAGGGCGGCATCGGCACATCTTCGCGCGTACTCCCCGCCTCTATGGGTGGCTATACCGTGGGCGTGCTGGTACAGACCAACTATGGCGGCGTGCTCAAGATTGACGGGGTTGAAATAGGGCAGATGATGGGCCGCTACTCTTTCCGCGACAGGATCCTCCAGGATGTGGACGGCAGCTGTATGATAGTTGTGGCCACCGACGCCCCCATTGACGCCCGCAACCTCAAGCGCCTGGCAGAGCGGGCCTTTATGGGCCTGGCTCAGACCGGCGGCATCGCGGCCAACGGCAGCGGCGACTATGTAATCGCTTTCTCCAACTGCCCTGAAAACCTGGTGGACGAGAGCGCCCCGTTCTATGAACCCAAACTTCTGCAGAACGACGCTATGTCCGGGCTCTTTATGGCCGCAATCGAGGCCACGGCAGAGGCCATCTGGAACTCCCTGTTTATGGCCGAGACCCTCACTGGCAAGGACGGCCGCAGGGTCGAAGCCCTGGACACCGACTGGGCCGCAAAAGTCATCAAAGCCGCCACCAAATCCCAATCCTCAATCCGCAAGTAGCCCCCGGGACCTTTGGCCAGGTCCCGTTTTTTTATTAACTTCGGCATCGTTTTGTGAAAACCGAAGAAAATCATTATGAAAGACTACTTCAAAAGTATGCTCTCTGCCGAGGAACTCGCGCAGCTGGAGTATTTCCCTACCATTGGAGAATTTGTAAACTGGATTGAAAACAAGTGGCGCGACCTTCCGGCCCTTTCTAACACAGAAACCACCATAAACTATGGCCAAATGTGCCGTCTGGTGGCCCGCAAGCGCGCGCTTTTAAATAATTTAGGCCTTAAGAAGGGCGACGTGGTGGCCGTGCTTGACGGCACAACCCCCGAGGCCGTGGAGATGTTCCTGGCCGTAACCAGCGCCGGCTATACCGTGCTGATGCTCCCTTCACAGCTCCCGCCGCAGGCCATTGCCGGCTGCTGCCTCAAGTTCCAGATCAAGGCGCTTGCGGCAGGTCCCGAATATATGGCCGCCGTAGAGGGCGTTCCCTGCAAGGTATTCCCCATTGCCGACTGCGCAGACGAAGAGGCTCCCGTGGCAAAGGTTGACAAGAACGACCCTGCCGCCATATTCTTTACCGGCGGCACCACCGGCGCACCCAAGGGTGCCATCCTGCCTCACAGGGCTCTGATGCGCGGCGCGCTGAACGGCGCCTACGCTCCTACCCCCAGGCTTGCCTGCCACGTATATGCGCACGTGCTGCCCCTCAGCCACGTGTTCGGCATCATCTGCTCTATGCTGTCGGTGCTTTATATAGGCGCACAGTGGACCGCTTGCCCCAACATCAAGGATACCATCTCCAAGCTTCCCGTGATACGTCCCACCTGTATGGTTGCCGTTCCGGGCATCTGCGAAATTATGGCAGGCCTTGTCAAGATGTACGGCCCTCAATTCCTGGGCGGACGCCTCAAATATATCATTGCCGGGGCAGCCAACGTACCGCCTAAACTTATTGCGGAGTTTGACACCTTTGGGGTACAGCTCTTCGAAGGCTACGGTATGACCGAAGGCGCCAACCTTACCAGCGGCAATGTCGACGTCAAGGAGCGTCCCACCTCAGTGGGCAAGATTTACCCGGAGCAGGAGGTCAAGGTTGTGGACGGCGAACTCTGGTTCCGCGGAGAAAACACATTCCTGGGCTACTGGGGCGAACCAGAAAAGACAGCCGAGACCCTCACTCCCGACGGTTGGGTCAAGACCGGCGACCTGGTGCGCTTTGACGAGGACGGCTATATGTACATAGTGGGCCGCATCAAGAACCTCATTATCCTCTCCAACGGCGAGAACGTGAGCCCCGAGAGCATAGAGGAGCCTTTCTACAAATGCAACAAGTTGCGCGACTGTCTGGTGAGCGAGGAGAACGTGGACGGCCGCGGCATCATCGCCATCCAGATTTACCCCCGTATGGAAGAGTTTGCCAACACCCCTTGGGAAGAGGTCGAAAAATACTTCCAGGGCGTTGTGGACGAGGTGAATGCCACCCTGCCCTCCACCCACAGGATAATTAAGATGACCGTGCGCAAAGAAGACTTCAAGCGCAGCGGAGCAATGAAGGTGTTACGTAATCAATAAGAACCTGCTATGACTAGAAACGACATATTTGAATCGCTGAAAAACATTATCTGGCAAATCCGCCCCAATACCGACCTGACAAGGGTTGACGAGGACACACAGCTGGTGCGCGACCTGGGCCTTGACTCCCTCACAACCCTGCTGATGAGCCTGGCGATAGAGAATAAATACGGCTTCAAGTTTGAGGGTGCTCCCCAGTTCACCGCCGTGAAAGACGTTATAGACTACATAGAGAAGGTATGTCAGTAGAAATAGTAACGGTCTCGGGTCGCAAGCGGCTCAAGGACTTCATAACCTACCCCGACAAGCTATATAAAGACTGCGCAAACTGGGTGCCGGCGCTCCAGGGTGACGAATATGACACCTTTGACCCGGGAAAAAACGGAGCCTACGACTTTTGCGAGGCAGAGTGCTTCCTGGCGCTCAGAGAAGGCAAGATTGTGGGCCGCGTGGCTGCCATCATCAACCACAAGGCCGACGACGAGAAGAAAATCGTGCGCTTCGGTTGGCTCGATTTCATTGAGGACGAGGCGGTCTTGAAGGCCTTGATGGACACCGTCGTCGAATGGGGAAAACAGAGCGGACGCACCG
>JAFRRR010000103.1 GCA_017428035.1 Bacteroidales bacterium
GCAGTAGTTGTCCTTTGCAGTAATGTCGCCAGGCGCATTCTCCGGCTTGGTGTTGAAAGTTGTGGCAATCACCGCCTTGTCGCCGGTCTGGTACAGGAAGAGGTTCCTCTGGATGGTCAGTTTGGTCCAGGGGCAGCGGATATAAAAGATACCCTTGTCGTTGAGTGCCACGCCCTTGACAGTGTTGCCTTCGAAGACCATCTCACCCAGGGTTACATTGGTACCGGAGGCGCTGTCGTCCATACGGAAGAAAGAGCGGAAGCTGTTCCAGACGGTGTTGTTGCGGAAAGTTATCTTGCTTATAGAAGAATTCTTGCGCACGTCAAAACCGTCGCCGCCGCTGCCGGCAATATCGTGGATATCGCAACCTTCAATCAGGAACTCGCCCAGATCCAGCTGGCCATCTACATTGTCGTAATAGATACCGCAGGCATAGCCGCTGATTTCGCAGTTGACCAGGCTGATCTTGTCAATTGCCAGCGCGCCGCCCTTATGGTCTATGATGCGGTTGCGGCCCGTGCCGTCGAAGTGAATATTCTCGAAATAGAGGTCGCCGGCAAAGCCCTCGTTCAGGACGATGTCGCCCATAACCACGGGCTTGGAGCCGTCGGCGGCATATTCGCCCAGCATCTTGAAGCCCTTGGCAGCAGTGATACTGCCCACAGAGTAAGGAGAGCCTTCGGCGCCGACATAGACGTCATCGCCTGCAGTCATAGCTGCAATCAGGGCCTCGGTAGTGGAGACTCTGGTCAGAGTGCCCTGCTCGGGCGAAGTATAGACGGTCACAGCACCGCGGCTGGCGCTCTTGAAAAAGAGCACGATGTCGTATTCGGTAGAAGCTGTGAGCCCGGAGATGGTCTTTGCCGCCAGGGGTGCATCGGCAGGCGATATATCAAAGCTGAGCGCCTTGCCGCCTGCGGTGGGGGTGGCCTCGATGTGGGTCACATCCTGGAAATCAGCAACTTCGCTGGACCAGGCCAGGGAAACGGCCTCGGCGCTCTTGCCGGTCACGGTCAGGAACAGATTGTCTTTGATGGCGTAGGTCTTGAAGGGGTCTCCGTCATATACAGCCACCTTGCTGTCATCCAAACTGGAAGACTTGGCGGTGACGCGGAAGGTATATTTACCGTCTGCCTCGAGATCGGTCACAAAAGGAACTTCGCTGCCAGTGAGCGTTTTGGAAAGAACCACAGCGTTGGTTTCGGCGTCGAGCACCTCCAGCAGATACTCCTCTGCATCTGTGGAGACATCCCAGCGGAATGTTGTGGTCACACCCGTATTGGCGTCCACGCGTGCAGCAAGGTTTCTGGGCTCAAGACAACGCTTCAGAGGAACGGTCTTAAGTTCGTCGAACACTTTGTCCTGAACGCAGCCGGTAGCAACGATTGCGATGAGCGCAATCAGGATATACTTAATCTTATTCATAGTAGTAGTCGTTTACAAGTTTGTTCACGCTGCTGTTGATCTGGTTGGAGAAGATGGGCCAGTACATATACCACTCCATCTGGTCGCCGTGCTCGTAGATACCGTCTATGCGCTTGTCGTAGAGACCGGTGTCCTTGCCGCTGTCGTCGGCAACCTTGGAATAATAACCCTTGCTTACTTTCCAGTTGCCTTTGGGCTTGGTGTTCTCGCCTGGACGGAAACCGTATATGGTGAGTTTCTCGGTAGCCTCGTCGAATTGATAGTAGATATCTTCGGGCAGATTTGCATAAGCGCCGGAGTGGTCGCGCAGTGCGCGAAGCTCACTCTTGGCCTCGTCCATCTTGCTCTTGAGCATATTCCAGCGGATAAGGTCGGCCTTGCGCAGGAACTCGCCGCAGAACTCAAGTGCACGCTCGTCCACGATGGCGTTGAAGAAGGCCTCTTTGCCACCGATTGCGTTCACGTAGTCCTCGGCAGCCTCTTCATTGCCCCTGAATGCACGGCGGCGCACCTCGGCCAGCCAGCGTTTTGCATCGGCGGTGGGGCCATTGAGCTCGTTCTCTATCTCGGCTGCCATAAGCAGTACGTCAGAGTAGCGCATAACCACCGGCTTGATGCCGTCGTCGGCGCTGCTTGCGGGTTCGTTCTGCCAGTCAAAGCGGTATTTTGCAAAATACCAGTTGGCTATGCCTGTAGGAGCGTAGCCGTCCTCGGCGGCGTTCCAGCGGTAGTTGGCGCAGGTCAGGTCGCGGCGCACATCCCTCTCGTCGTATTTCCACCAGAGGTAAGGGAGCGGACCGGCTGAACCGCCGCGGGCGCTGCTATAGGTGTTGTATTTGGTGTTGCCGTCCACGCGGAGTGCAAAGTAGTTGTTCCACTGTCCGCGTTTGTCACCGAAGGGAATCACATACAGAGTCTCTCCGTCAAAAGAAAGATTCTGCTTTGCATTCTGACGCCTCCAGTAAGCCTCGTAGTCGGGGTCCAGATGGCAGCCGCCATTGTTGATGGCATCCTTCAGATAATCCAGCGCCTTGGGGTAGAGCACGCTCTTTGCCAGTTCGGCGTCGTAAGGGAGGCAAACGCTGCCCAGGTCGCCGGTGCCCACCATACCCTCTGCGGGGCGAAGGGCATAACCCGAAGCCATAAGGGCGATGCGGGCATACAGGCCTTCTGCGAAGACCTTGTTGATGCGGTCGGTGCGGCGGGTTGCAGTCGTCTTGCCCGGATAAGGCAGATAATTGATGGCCTCGTCCAGGTCGCCGAGAATCTGCTTGAAGATGACCTCGCGGCTGCTCTTGGGCAGATAGGTGGTCTCGGAGGTGACGGGCTCGAAGCGGGCCGGAACGTCGCCCCAGGCCTTGCAGAGGTCGTAGTAGACCATTGCGC
>JAFRRR010000104.1 GCA_017428035.1 Bacteroidales bacterium
ATGCCGACCGTATGGCATATGCCTATACCCCCGAGGGCAAGAATCTGTTTAACGAAAAGAATATAGCATCGCTATAATGAACAGCGCTCTTGCAGCACTCATCGGCCTGATCCTGGCCATAATACTGATTATCCGAAAAGTACCCCCAGTGTTTGCACTTATGCTGGGGGCTCTTACCGGCGGCCTTCTCTCCGGATGGGGAATGACGGTAACCGTGGGCGAGATGATCTCCGGCGTGAAGGATATCACCCCCGCTATAGTCAGGATCCTGGCCGCCGGAGTGCTCACAGGCGCCCTTGTGGTCACCGGCGCAGCCGAGTCCATATCGTCTGCGATACTCCGCCGGCTTGGCCCCAAAAGGATATATCTGGCGCTGGCTCTGGCGGCTATGTTGCTGTGTGCCACCGGCGTCTTTATAGATGTGGCGGTGATAACCATCGCCCCCATTGCACTTATGCTGGGCAGCCGCTCCGGCGCACCGCTTCCCAAACTGATGATTGCTATGATAGGCGGCGGCAAGTGCGGCAATATAATCTCCCCCAATCCCAACACGATTGTCGCTGCAGAGAATTTCGGGGCGCCGCTCCAGAGTGTGATGCTGGCCAATCTGATTCCTGCACTGATTGGCCTTGCGGTCACTGTTTGGCTCATTATCCCGCTGGTTCCCGGCGGCAAAGGAGTGGAAGTGAACCCCTCGGCCGGCGATAAAGGCAAGGACCTCCCCTCTTTCTGGGCATCCGTAGCCGGCCCGCTGCTGGCGGTGGCACTTTTGGCCTTAAGACCCATTTTCGGCACCTCTATAGATCCGTTGGTGGCGTTGCCGGCAGGCGGCCTTTTCTGCCTGCTTGTCACCGGCCGCTGGCGTGTGACAATGGAGAGTCTGCGCTATGGCTTGGAAAAGATGTCGCCCGTGGCGGTATTGCTGGTAGGCACCGGCACAATTGCCGGCATTATCAAGGCCTCTGCCATAAAGGACATTCTTGTAGGGATGCTGGCCGGATGGGGCGCCGGCGGCGAACTGCTGGCACCGGTAGCCGGCATTCTGATGTGCGCTGCGACCGCCTCCACCACTGCAGGCTCTACCATAGCCTCAGCATCATTTTCCGGTGCAATTCTGGGCTCTGGGATGTCACCTGTGGGCGGAGCATCTCTGGTAAATGCCTCCTGCACCGTGCTGGACCATCTCCCCCACGGCTCGTTTTTCCACGCCACCGGCGGCTGTGCCGGGATGTCGGTTGCAGAGCGTATGAAACTCATCCCATTCGAAACGCTGGTGGGCCTATCGCTTACAATCTGCAGTTTTCTGATACAACACTTTTTCTAAACAGATATTCTTATGCAAGGTTTTTGGACGGTTCTGATGCTTATCTGTTCGAACATTTTTATGACGTTCGCCTGGTACGGGCATCTAAAGCTGCAGGAGATGAAAATCTCCACCAGCTGGCCGTTGATTCTGATTATTCTCTTCTCCTGGGGCATCGCGTTTTTTGAATACTGCCTCACCGTTCCCGCCAACCGCATAGGTTTCATTGGCAACGGCGGCCCTTTCAACCTGATGCAACTCAAGGTGATCCAGGAGGTTATATCGCTCACAGTCTTCACCCTGATTGTGATGTTCGTGTTCAAGGGGCAGGCTCTCCAGTGGAACCATCTGGCCGCCTTTGCCTGCCTTGTCCTGGCAGTATTTTTCGTATTCCTTAAATAAATACCGATATGTCCATCAAAACAATGCCTGTGTGGAAGTGGATACTTCTGTTCCTGCTGAGTCTGGTTTTAGGTTTTATCCTGCTCAGCATAGGACAGGCCTCAAATATCCCGGAGGTTGCAATATGGCTTTCCTGCATTATAAATGTTGCCGCCCCTGCTGCTATGCTGGCACTTTATGCTCTGTTTGTCAAGATCATAGAGCGCGCTCCGGCAAAGGATATCCCTATGCGTCGTCTGGCAGCCGACACCGGCAAAGGCTTTGGCATCGGTGCCCTGTTCTTTGTGGCAGTTGTGGCTTTGATGATGGTGTGCGGTGTTTATAAGTTTGTCAGTGTCAACACCAGGAATATTGATTTGATAATTGAGTCACTGTTCTTTTTCCTTACCGTTGCCGTTGGAGAGGAGATTCTTTTCCGTGGCATTATGTTTCGCTGGATAGACGAGAAGTGGGGCTTTACGGTGGCTCTGGTGGTGTCTTCGCTGCTGTTTGGAATTATGCATATATTCCAGCCCGGAGCATCCTGGTGGTCTTCAATTGCCATCGCTCTGGAGGCCGGCCTGCTGCTGGGTGCCGCCTACAAGTATTCAGAAACGCTGTGGCTTCCGATTGGTATCCATTGGGGCTGGAACTTTTTCCAGGGCAATATCTTTGGAATTGAGGTTTCTGGTTCCGATGCCGGTGAATCGCTTTTCATTCCGGAGATTTCAGGCCCCGACATCCTCACTGGCGGAGCCTTTGGCGCAGAAGCTTCCATCATTGCCTTTGGCCTCGGCCTGCTGCTTTCAATATGGTTTATCATCATAGTCATTAAACGCAAATAACTATGGCAAAGATATACGTAGCCTCAAGCTGGAGGAATAAATACTTTCCCGAGGTTGTGGCAGCCCTGCGCGCTGCCGGCCACGAGGTGTACGACTTCCGCAATCCGCCGCACGGCGGCCACGGCTTCCACTGGACCGACATTGACCCGGCTGCGCCCCAGTGGACATTCGAGCAGTATTCAGAAGGCCTGGCCCACCCTCTTGCAGAGCGCCAGTTCGCGGCCGATCTTGAGGCTCTTGAGTGGGCTGATACCTGCGTGCTGATACTGCCCAGCGGCCGCAGCGCCCACACCGAGGCGGGTTGGATGAAAGGCCGCGGCCACCGCACCATAGTATATATTCCCGAGATGCAGGAACCCGAACTTATGTACAAACTGTTTGACGCCGTGGTCGGCACTCTTGACGATCTGCTGGCGGCGATTTAAAGTGTAAAGAAGAGTCGCCGGAAATATCCGGCGGCTCCAGAGCTTAAGCTATATCTTTCTGATTATTTTCTGTTCAGCTTCAACTCGCGGTCGCCAAGCAGTTCGCGGACTTTGAGAGGATAGTTGGTGGTGATGCAGTCAACGCCAAGGTCTATCATATTCTTGATATCCTCTTCTTCATCCACAGTCCAGACATTAACGCTCATACCAAGCTTGTGGGCCTGCTCTACCCATTCGGGATGTGCATAGAACTTGCTGAAGTGATAGTCTATGCCGTTGATGCCCATATCGTGAATCTCCTGGGGACCAAGCTCGCGCTCAGCACCCTCCAGGAACTGGTTTGTGAATTCGGGGCAGAGCTCAGCGACTCGCTTGGCCATCTCCAGGCTGAAGGTTATGAAGATAACTCTGTCAGGATTGTACAGGTTATGGGCCTTGAGGCACTCTATGGTCTTGTCCAGCAAAACTATTTCCCTTTTAGGATTCTCGTGGGGCTTGAGCTCGCACACCAGGACGGTGTTGGGCTTGTTCTCTGAAATCAGGAGCAGATCGTCAAGAGTTGCGGGATGCTCGCCGTTTTTCAAAGTCATAGTCATAAAAGAATCCAGCGGCATTTCGTGGATGTTCTTCCCGCCCAGCACGGGGTCGTGATTTACCAGAATCTGGTCATCTGCAGTGATGTGAATGTCAAATTCACTGCCCCACAGACCGTTCTCCTGGGCCTGTGCCAGAGATGCGACAGTATTTTCCATATAACCAGCTTCTTCGCAGGTCCAGAAACCACGGTGAGCTGTAACGGCAATCTTATTCTCTTTGGGTGCGCATCCAGAAACGATGGCTGCCAGTGCAAATGTCAATAAAATGTAAAATCTTTTCATAATAGGATGTTTTCGCAAAGATAAAAATTATTTACTTTAGTATTTCCAATTTAAAATGATAAGATGGTACACTTTGACAGCGATTATATGGAAGGCGCCCATCCCACAATTATGAAGCGCCTTTGCGATACTAATCTGGAGAAAACACCCGGCTACGGCACCGACCGCTTCAGTACCCGTGCCCGCGAACTTGTGCGTGAGGCTGTGGGTAATCATTTTGCCGCGGTCCACTTTCTTGTGGGCGGCACCCAGACCAATGCCACCGTGGTGTCTGCCCTCCTCTGGGGTGCAGAAGCCGTAATCGCAGCCGACACCGGCCACATAAACGTGCACGAAGCCGGAGCCATTGAGGGCACCGGCCACAAGATAATCACCGTCCCCGGCAAAGATGGCAAAATCACTGCAGAGCAGGTAGAAGAGTGCCTTCACGGGTTTTACGACGACGAGACCTGGATGCATATGGCCATTCCCTCTATGGTCTATATCTCATATCCCACGGAATTCGGCACCCTCTATTCCTTAAAGGAGTTGGAAGCCATCAGCGATGTCTGCCGCAGGTTTTCTGTTAAGTTATATGTCGATGGCGCCCGACTGGGCTATGGCCTGGCTTCAAAAGAGTGTGATATCACAATCAAGGATCTCTACCGCCTGTGCGATGCCTTTTATATTGGCGGCACCAAGGTCGGCACGCTGATTGGCGAGGCGGTGGTGCTGAAAAACAAGGACCTCAATCCCCACTTCTCCACCGACATCAAGCGCGGCGGCGCAATGCTTGCCAAAGGGCGACTGCTGGGCCTCCAGTTCGAAACTATGTTTGCCGACAATTTCAAACTTTATCTGGAATGCGGCCGCAACGGCGTGGACCGTGCATTGGAGCTTCGCGCTGCTTTTGAAGCCAAGGGCTGGAAACCTTGCGTGGACTCCCCCACCAACCAGCAGTTCTTTCAGCTGCCCAACACCGTGATTGACAAGCTGACTGAATATGCCACTTTCGAGTTATGGGGGCCGCGCGGCAACGAGCAGTCCACCGTCCGCTTTGTGACCAACTGGGCCACCAAACCCGAAGAGATTGCAGAACTTGCGGCGGCTATTCCCCAGGCGTAGATTTAGCAACACATAATAATAAATGCCGGTCAAATTGGCCGGCATTTATTGTGTCTGAAATTGGTTCTATTCTGCCTTGCGGGTCTTAACAAGAAGCCTTACGGCGCAGAATACCAGGTATGCCATACACAGGCCAATTACCAGCAACGAACCGTTCTGGTTGCCCAGCTTGTCGGCGGCAAAACCCATAATAGGCGGAACAACCGCGCCACCCACGATACCGGTGATCATAAGGCCGGAAATCTCGTTGGTCTTGTCGGGGCGGGCCTGCATAGCCGCTGCAAAAATGATGGTGAAGATGCAGGAGCAGAAGAAACCTATGGCTGCCAGCAACACCACGATGCCTATCTGGTTCTTGACAAACAGCAGCGCGATGAGTGCGGCCACTGCAGCCAGGATATTCCAGAAGAAATACTTGCGGGAGCTGAGTTTCATCAGCAAGAAAGTGCCCAGGAATGCGCCTATGGTCCTGCCCAGGAAATATGCGCTGGAGCCCAGACCGGCCTTCTCTACTGGGAGGCTGAGCCTTTCCATAAGGAGTTTGGGCGCAACGGTGTTGGTGCAGACATCCACAGCCACCACAAAGAAAATACCCAGGAACAGCATCAGTATCACGGGGTCGCCCAGAAGCTTCAGAGTCTGGCCAAAGCTTGCAGGGGCCTTGGTGTCACGCTCTTCTTTGGGAATCTGGGTGAGCATAAGCCACAGGCCGCTCAGCAGAGTCAGGCCGGCGAAAATCGGGAATATGTATTGCCAGCCGCCCAGTTTGTTCACTGCAAACAAGGCGATGTACGGTGTGGTCAGCGAGCAGATGGCCTTGATCAGCTGGCCGGCGGTCATTGAGCTGGTGAGCTTGTCACCCTTGATCACATTGCTCAGCAGCGGGTTCAGGGACACCTGCAGGATGGTGTTGCCAATACCCAGCAGCGCAAAGGCAATAAGGCAGGTGGGCAGTGTGTAGCTGATAAACGGAATTATCATACCCAGGAAAGTGACGGCGTTGCTCAGCTGAACGGTGTTCTTGCGGCCGATCTTGTTCATAAGCAGGGCTACGGGGATGCTCAGCAAGAAGAACCATACAAAAACAGCAGATGGAATGAGGCCGGCAACCGTCTCTGACAGGTTGAACGACTCTTTAACATAACTGGTGGCGATGCCCACCACGTCGCAGAAACCCATCACGAAGAATGTGTAGAGAATCACGACGGCGGGAGAAAGTGATTTTTTACTCATATAATAATTGTTTTGATTTCTTTTCTGCTAAGGTAGGCATTTAAAGTCAATCGAGCAACTTAAAATTTGGGGCTCTAACGAAATATAGCGAAACGCCCTACAGTGTGCTGTATGGCCGATTTTCGTTTCTGGCACGCTACTTGTATTTCCAATAAGCGAAAGTTGAATGTTAAACCTTTAAAACCTTACGCCATGAAAAAGTTTATTATTGCAGTTGTAGCAATCGCCGTAGGTTTTGTACAGGCGAATGCAATGAGCCACGAAAGAGCACAGGCAGAAGCGCTCTTCCTCACCGACAAGATGGCTTATGAGCTCAATCTCACAAACGCTCAGTATGATGCAGTGTATGAGATCAATTACGACTACTTCGTAAGCCTGGTAGGTACTTCTGACATTCTCGGAATATTCTGGAACCGTCGTGAGCGCGAGCTCGAATGGGTACTCACCAGCAGACAGTACAGAGCATATCTGTCCTACACTTACTTCTACAAACCGGTTGTAGTGTATAACACCAATATGATCCGCTTCGCGATCTATGACCACTACGCTCACAACCTGTTCTACAGACCGATCCGAAAGGTATACCACAATTATATTGGCGGCTACCATTACAAAGCTCCGGCACACAAGGGTCACGTTTATGCACACAATGTAAAACCCGCCCCTGCCCCCAAGCACGGCCACGGAAACGTTGCTCCGGCACACAAGCCCAGCCACAAACCCGGTAATGTGGCCCCTCACAACGGCGGCAACCACAAGCCCGTGAAGGTGACCCCC
>JAFRRR010000105.1 GCA_017428035.1 Bacteroidales bacterium
CTCCCAGCGCTCGCGGGCGTACTGCTGCATATCGCTCACTTCGTCCATCTCGTCTATGATCTCCAGGCCGAAGATGGTCTCTATAATGTCTTCCAGAGTGATTATGCCGGTAAAGCAGCCGTATTCGTCTATGATGAGGCCTATCTGCTCTTTGTTCTGGAGCAGCTGCTCCCAGATGTCGCTGATGGCTATCTCTTCGTTGAAGAGCGTGATGTCGCGCTTGATGTCGCCCAGACGCACCTTGAAGCGGTCGTCGGCCAGCATCTCCAGCGCTTCGCTGCGAAGGATGTAGCCGGTGATGTATTCGGGGCTGTCGGCGTATACCGGGATGCGGGAGTGATGGTTGTACGCCGGGTTCTTGTAGAACTGCGCCAAGGTCATCTTTTCCGGGGCGATGGCAGCCACCACGCGGGGCGTCATCACGTCACAAGCCTTGATGTTGTCCAGTTTTATGATGTTCTGGATAATCTTGTTCTCACTCTTTTCCAACGCGCCCTCTTCCTCGCCCATATTGGCCATTGCCGACACCTCTTCGCGGCTTACGGTCTGTTCGTCGTCGTTGTCTCCCACGATGCGGGTTATCCACTCGGCTACGATCACCAGCGGGTAAGTTATCACTATCAGGATTTTGATGAACCAGGCGGTGACGCCGGTCAATTTGCGCCAGTATGTCGCCCCGATGTTTTTGGGGATGATTTCTGAGCAGATAAGTATCACCACCGTCATTATCGCAGACACAATGCCCACGGAGGTGCTGCCGAACAGTTTGGCTGCCTGACCGCCGATGATGGCAGCGCCCATGGTGTTGGCAATTGTGTTCAACACCAGAATGGAGGCCAGAGGCCGGTCAATGTCGGTCTTGTACTTCTTGAGAAGGGCGGCACTCTTGCTGCCTTCTTCCTCTCTCATAGTAAGATATGAGATGGGCGTGGACATCAGCGTGGCCTCCAGCACAGAGCACAGGAACGAAACCAGGACTGTCGCAATTATTGTAAAGATAAAGAGGGTCATAAAGGTAATTCCGGCTTATTCAAGACTCCATTCGCTACCCTCTTTGGTATCCTTGATGCGGATGCCAAGCTTGCCCAGTGCGTCGCGCAGCGCATCGCAGGTGGCCCAGTCCTTTGCCGCACGGGCCTTCTGCCTTTCGGCCAGGATTATATCCATAAGGCCGCCGATGGTGTCTGCGCCAACGCCTTCGCTCTGCTCGTCTTCCAGGCCAAGGATGCCTGAAAGAACATCCTTGAAAATCTTCTTGAGAATAACCAGGCCGGCAGGACTGACCTGAATGGATTTATCCTTTGCACGGTTCACGATGTTCACCGCTTCGAAGATGTGTGACAGCGCAACGGGAGTGTTGAGGTCGTCGCAGAGGGCATCGTAGATATCCTCGTAAATCTTGGCCTCGCCATTGTCCTTGGCGCCTTGCACGGCCTGAATGCCGTTCACGTCGCGTACAGCCTGGAACAGCTTCTTGAGACCTTTCTCGGCAGCCTGCAGCGCCTCGTTGCTGAAATCCAGCGTGCTGCGGTAGTGCGCCTGCAGAATGAAGAAGCGTATGGTCATAGGGCTGTAGGCCTTCTGCAGCAGCGGGTGCTTGCCGGTGAAGAGCTCTTCCAGAGTGATGAAGTTGCCGTATGATTTGCCCATCTTCTTGCCGTCGATGGTGATCATATTGTTGTGCATCCAGTAGTGGACGCCGCCCTTGCCGCGGGCAGCTGTGTTCTGCGCCAGCTCGCACTCGTGGTGGGGGAACAGCAGGTCCATACCGCCGCCGTGGATGTCAAACTCCTCTCCGAGATACTTGGCGCTCATTGCAGAGCACTCCAGGTGCCATCCCGGGAAACCTTCGCTCCAGGGAGAAGGCCAGTGCATAATATGTTCCGGTGCAGCCTTTTTCCAAAGGGCGAAATCGTAGGGAGAGTGCTTGTCGCTCTGGCCGTCCAGCTCGCGGGTGTTGGAAATCATCTCGTCCAGCTCGCGGCCAGAAAGCACGCCGTATTTGTAGTCCTTGTTATACTTTGCTACGTCAAAATAGACGCTACCATTGCTCTCGTAGGCATAGCCGTTTTCCAGAATCTGCTTTACCAGCGCAATCTGCTCTATGATATGGCCCGAAGCGCGGGGCTCGATGGAAGGCGGGTTTACGCCCAGCTTTTTCATGGCCTCTTCGTAGCGGATGGTGTAGTACTGTACCACCTCCATCGGCTCCAACTGCTCCAGACGGGCTTTCTTTGCGATTTTGTCCTCACCCTCGTCGGCATCGTTTTCCAGATGGCCTACATCTGTGATGTTCCTTACAAAACGCACTTTGTAGCCCAGGTTGCGCATCAGCCTGACCAGCACGTCGTAGGTAATGCCCGGACGGGCGTGACCCAGATGGGCGTCTCCATAAACGGTGGGGCCGCAGACATAAATACCTACGTGTCCCTCGTGTATGGGTTTGAACAATTCCTTCAGCCTCGAAGACGTGTTGTACAGATAGATGGCTCTTGACATAAATACGGTCTCTTGCAGTTTATTATAAACCGCAAATTTAACTGGTTTTTGTCAAAAGACAAAATGCCGGACTATCTTGCATAGCCCCCCGGAGCATAGTCTCTCTCCGGCTGGTCGTTGCAGATTTCCAGGTGCTGCGCGTTGATCTCCGAGAAGTATTTGTCCTCCCCGTCCACCCCGGTAAACTTGGAGTTGCGGATCCTGCCGTAGATGTGCACCAGGACCCCTTTCCTGATACTGTTGAAGTCAGGTGTGGATTTGCCCTGCCAGAGGGCGATGTTGTGCCAGGTGGTCTCTTCGTGCAGCCCCCCGCTGCGGTCTCTGAACTGTTCGTTTGTGGCTACCGGAAACCGTGCGCTGCGTGATGTTCCGGTGGTGGTTATTCTCGGGTCCGCCCCGACTCTGCCCAAAATCTCAACCCGGTTGATGGTCATTCTTTCCATAATGATTGTTTTTACTGTATTATTTCTGCGGCTTACGCTCCGGTGCAAAGAAAGTGGCCGGACGTGCCGCGGACCAATAATAAAAACGCATATAAACGCATATAAACGTTTTAAAACGGATGTGCGTTTTCAAAAACGGAAACAGTGAACCAGATAATCGGGAATTTGCATTTACACCAGCTTCACGGTGGTTAAATTTGCACCAAAAACAATGTGTATGGAGAGATTTTGCAGGGAATGTGGTGCGCCGCTGACCGGCCGGAAGGACAAGCAGTTCTGCAACGATGACTGCCGCACGGCCTGGCACAACCGCAAATACTACAACCGGCTGCGAGAGATGGCAGAAGTCAACAGGATACTGAGGCGAAACCACACTTTACTGGAGAGTGTCCATTCCCTTGGGCTCAAGTCCATCAGCCTTTCAGACAGCCGCCTGGCCGGTTATGACGTTCACTTTTTTACCTCGATAGAAAAGCCTCTGATAGGGCCTGTAGTCTATCATCTTTACGAATACAGCTACCGTATCCGGGGCAACAAAATATGCCGCCTCGCAAAAAATGAGTAATTTAGCGATATGAATCCACTGCTTACACCTTCTGCGCTCCAGTTCGGAGCCCCCGCGTTTGACAAAATTAAGACTGAGCACTACCTCCCGGCCTTCAAAAAGGCCATAGAGATGGCCCGCTCCGAGGTGGATGCGATATGCGCCAACAGTGACGCCCCGTCGTTTCCAAACACCATAGATGCCCTGGCCCGTGCCGGCCAGGCCCTGGAAGATGTCTCAAATATCTTCTTCAACCTTAACGAGGCCTGCACTTCTGATCGGATGCAGGAGATAGCAGAAGAGGTATCGCCCGCGCTTACCGAATACAGTATGTACGTCCGGCTCAACCGCCCCCTTTTCGGCAGGGTCAAGGCGGTATATGAGGCCAGGGAGGCCCTGAACCTGAATCCCGAGCAGATGCGCCTGCTGGAAGAGACCTACAAGTCGTTCTCCAGAAGCGGCGCCAATCTCCCCGAAAAAGACCGTGCGGAGTATTCCGCAGCGCAGGAAGAGCTGAGCCTGGCATCGCTGCGTTTTGAAAAGAATGCCCTGGATGCCACCAATGCTTTTGTGCTGGAGATTACCGACGAAAAAGATCTGGAAGGAATGCCCGCATTTGTGGTGAAGGCCGCTAAAGAAGAGGCTGCGGCAAGAGGCAGCCAGGGGTGGGTATTTACCCTCCAGGCACCCAGCTACGGTGCCTTTATGAGCTACAGCGCCAACCGCGGCCAGCGCGAAAAAGTGTGGCGGGCATATAACACCCGGGCACTTGGCGGTAAAAGCGACAACAGCGGCAACATCCGCCGGATAGTGGAGCTCCGGGAGCGTATCGCGCGTCTTCTTGGCTACAAGTCATACTCGTATTATGCGCTGGAAGAGCGTATGGCCAAAGACCCCAAGACGGTAAACGCCTTTCTTGCTGACCTTATGGCCAAGACCCGTCCGTTCGCCGTTAAAGAGATGTCAGAATTGCGGGAATATGCCGCTTCAAAAGGCTTTGAAGGGGATATTATGCCCTGGGATTTCTCTTACTGGAGCCGCCGGCTCAAAGAGGACCGGTACGCATTTACTTCGGAGCAGCTTAAGCCTTATTTCGAACTGGAAAAGGTAAAGAAAGCTGTCTTTGGCCTGGCCACTGCGCTATACGGCCTATCCTTTGAGCGAGAAAACAACCTTCCGGTATATCACCCCGATGTCGAGGTATACAAAGTTTGCGACGGCGGCCGCTTTATGGGGCTGCTGTATATGGATTTTTTCCCGCGTGAGAGCAAGCGCAGCGGTGCCTGGATGACAAATTTCAGAGAGCAGAGCATAGAAGGCGGGGAGGAAAAGCGCCCCTTCGTGTCACTGGTGACCAACTTTACAAAGCCGACCGCCGACACCCCGTCGCTGCTTACCTTTGGAGAAGTAACCACCCTGCTGCACGAGTTTGGGCACTGCCTGCATTCCCTGCTGTCGGAAGGGACATATCCTTCACTTACAGGGACCAACGTGGTGCGCGACTTTGTGGAACTCCCTTCACAGATTATGGAAAACTGGGCGTTTGAAAAGGAGTTCCTGAATACATTCGCCCGCCATTACCAAACCGGAGAGTTGATACCGGAAGAGTACATAGACCGGTTGCTGGCCGCCAAAAACTATCAGGCGGGGTACGCTTTTGTGCGGCAGCTGCAGTTCGGCATTCTGGATATGGCCTGGCACAGCGGCGAGCCTCTGCCGCCTGTGGGTATTGACGAATTTGAAAGGGCCGTCTGTGCCCCCAATACTGTCGTGCCAATCATTGACGGCACTGCGATGTCGCCCTCTTTTACCCATATCTTTTCGGGCGGCTACTCGGCAGGTTATTACTCCTACAAGTGGGCCGAGGTGCTCTCTGCAGATGCCTTTGACTATTTCCGCCAGGAGGGCGTGTTCAACCGCGAGATTGCCGCATCTTTCCGCAAGAACATCCTCAGCCGCGGCGATATGGAAGATGCCGACGTGCTGTACCGCAAATGGCGGGGCCGTGACGCCACTGCCAACGCTCTGCTCGAAAGCGAAGGACTGGTAAAAAAGAATTAGTTAAGCCAGGCAGAGGGATTCTGCTTGGCGGACCCTTTCCAGATTTGGAAATGCAGCTGTGATGTGTCGTCGTCGGCAGCTTCAAGTGTGCCCAGAGTCTGCCCGGCGGCGACTTTCTGACCCGATTTTACAGTAGTCTTGGCCAGCTTGCAATAGAAGGTGAAATACTCGCCGTGCTGCACCAGCACGCAATGGTTGTAGCCGGGCATCACCAGAATCTGCTTTACGGTGCCTTCAAACACGCATTTGACTTCGCTGCCTTTCTTGGCGGTGATGGTTATGCCATTGTTGGCCGGAAGGGTGAGATTCTTGTAGACAGGATGTTTCTGCACCCCGAACTGCTCTGTGACGACGCCTTTCACGGGCCAGGGTATCTTGCCTTTGTTCTGCTCGAACTTGCCGGAAACGTTGTAATCGATTTTGTCCTTCTTGGACATCTCCTTGGCCACCGCCTTCTGGACCTCCTTGTTCAGCCGGTCCATCTCCTTGCGCTTCTTGTCCAGTTCGGCCTTGTATTTTTTCTTGTCCTTGGCCAGGTTGTCCACCATAGCCTTGGTCTTTTTCTCTTCGCCCAGCAGGGTGGTGTACTCTTTTTCGCGTTCTTTCTTGAGATCGGCGGCCTCGTTGTACATCCCCGTAAGGCTGGATTTTTCTGCCGCAAGCCTCTCCTTTGCCTCAAGAATCTCCCTGGCGGAGGCATTCATTGTTTCTGCCAGGTTCTTCAGGTATGAGTACCGCCTGTAGCCCTGGCCCGGATTCTCGCTGGTGAGCAGATACATAAACCAAACCCGGTTGTCGCGGTTTTTGTAGGTGTTGTATACCAGGTTGGAATAGTACTTCTCCAGCGTGTCAATCTCTGCCTGGAGGGCGCCTATTTCCCTGTCTTTATGGTAGATGCTGTCCTGAAGGTCTTTTATGGCGCGGTCCGACTCGTCTACCAGACGCTTGCGGCTGGCGCTTTTTTTCTGCAGCAGCAGAAGCTGGTTGTAAGACTCTTTGTGTTTTGAAGATGCCGCCTTGAGTTCCTTGTCTATAAACTGGATTTCCTCTTTCAGGCGGGCAATAGTGGCTTTTTTGTTGGACGAATTCTGCGCGGCAAGAGGCAGGGCGCATAGCAGCGCCGCAGCAACAACCGCTATTTTACAGAATCGTCTCATTCTCCAAGACGGTCGGCCTGAGCCGAATAAATGGCTGCCAGATCATTCTCTCCCAGCGCCTTGAGCACAATTGCGTAGTGGCGCAGCATCACGCCGCTCTCTTTGCCGCCGTGTATCATTGCGTGCTTGAAGTGGGCCTTGGCCTCCAGGTCCTGTCCCATAAGGTGCAGAATCCAGGCGTAAGTGTCCAGATAGGTGGCGTTGTCGGGCTCCTTCTCTATGGTGATGCGGCTCATATCAAAAGCCTTGCGCAGGTCTTTGGGCACCTTTTTCACAGGCTCGCTGTAGCGCTCGCTGATGTAATATGCATAGTTGTTCAGAACCGGAGCATAGGAACTGTTTATTTTCAGGGCTTTGTCGTAGTAGCTGAAAGCGGTTTTCTGGTCCCCCTTAACGTGATACAGATCCCCCAGCGCACTCAAGAAATTCAACTGGATATCACTTCCCTTGGGGGCTTTTTCCAGCGCCAGTTTATAATCTTCAATCGCGCTGTCCAGCTCGCCTATCTGCCAGAAACTCATAGCGCGCAGCTGCAGCAGGTCAATGTTGCCGGGGAAGCGCTGCAGGGCCACGGTGGCGCTGGAAGTCACGGCGTGAAAATCGCTGCTGTAGTATTGCATCAGCGGATAGGTGAAATTCAGGTTGAAACTCTCGGGATAGTTGTCGGCATTGCGCTTGGCCATTGCGATGGCGTCATCTACCTGACCTTTCTGGTACAGATAGGTGCTGGTGATGGAGCATACCGACGAATCGGCCGGGGCCGAGGCATACAGGGCCATCATCATAGTGTCCACCTGAGGGGCAAAAGTGGCCACAAACTGTTGCTGCTGAAGCACATCGGCCATATATTCCACCTTGGGCTGCGGCATAATGTCGGGATTTGCCAGGAAAGGGGTGATGTTTTCGAAATATAGGTCATATTGCCCCAAAGCCCTGTGGATGTGGGCTTTACCATAGAGAGCCTCGGTGTCGTACGGGTTGGACTCCAGCGCTTCGTTGTAATAGCGCAAGGCCTCTTCGTTGTTGAACTGCACCGCATTGAACTGCGCCAGCCAGCAGGCGGCCCGGGGAGAGCCGGTCTTTTCATAAAAGGCCTTCATATAATCACCTGCTTCCTGATGCTTGCCCTGAGCCAGGAAGATGTCGGTACGGATGCTGGCCAGAAGGTCAGACGGGCCGCGGTCGTTCTCTACCTTGTTCAGAGCCTCCATAGCCTTGTCGTATTGTTTGCTGGCTATGTAAACCTCTATCAGATCGGAATATAGCGCGGTTTTCTTTGGGTGCTCGGCCAGCAGCTGTTCCAGAATCTCGGCCGCCTCTTCGCTTTTGCCCTGCCGCATATAGTTGTGGGCCAGGGCGTAGTTGTACCAGTAGTTGTCGCCGTCCAGCTCCACCGCCTTTTCCAGCATTTGAGCCGCCGCGGTGCTGTCGCGGAGCATAGTGTGAAGATAGTAATAAGCGGCGTCATTGTCGGGCTCCTGGGCAATCACTTTTCTCATCTGGTTGTATGCAGCCCTGACATCGTTGCGGTAGTACAGGCGGATAGCCTCCAGAAAGTCGGTGGACTGTGCGTGGGCCATCATCGAAGATGTCCCCAGCACAATCAGCAGGCATATGATGTATTTAATTCTTTTCATTGATCTTTAGTAATTACTTTTAACGCGGGACATTGCATCGTCCAGGGTCGTGAACATTGCTGTCTCAAAATTGTCCTTGGGGCTGCTTGAATTGCAAAGGATAACCCCGTTTACACCATTGTTGCCCCGGACCCAAAGGGTTTTGGTGCCGGAAAGACTGCCGGTGTGGTAGGCTGCCCAGTTGGTCATTGTGTAATGCTCGATCCACCAGCCAAAACCATAGCCGGCCTTGCCGCCCGGATTGGTATAATTGGTATACATAGCGTCCAGCCATTCCCGCCCAAGGATGTCAGGTACAACCGATCCGTAGTCGATGGCTGTGAGAATACGGGCCAAATCCACTGCGGAGGCGGTGAGTCCGCCACAGGCGGCCGATATCTCCATATTGTTGTCGTACGGGTATCCGCCGTCCTGGGAGTAAAAGACGCACTCGTTTGCACGCTTCCCGCTGCGGGGTGTCCTGGAAACCCATATGTCATCGGCGCCGGCCCTTGCGGCCACTTCCCGCATATAAGTCTCGTAGCTCTTGCCCGTAACTTGCTCAATAATCAAGCCAAGGATAGAGAAGCCCATATTGTAATACGAATAGTACGTACCGGGAGTGTAGGCCAGGTTGACGTTCTTGAGAAGATATTCAACTCTTTGCTTGACAGATTTGCCGTAGAAACGGTAGTCGCCTGTAAAAATGGGGTCGGTTCCGCCGGTACAGTAGTTGGTCCAGCCGCTGCGGTGGGTCAGCAGATCCCTCACACGGATATCATCGGCCCACATCACGTGATTCCCGGGGAACAGGCTCGCCAGAGGTCCGCCCGGAGCAAAGACTTTATCATCAAGACTCAGTTTCCCTTCCTGACAGAGACTCAAAATGCACGTTGCAGTGATGGTCTTGCTCACACTTGCCAGCCGGAAAAGATGTTCAGGCGTGCAGATAACCGTATTGCCTGCATCAGCTTCGGCCAGACCATAACCGGCAGTGTAAACTATTTTTTCGCCTTTAGTGACAGCCAGACCCACGGCGGGGATTCTGTATGTTGACATAAAATTATAGACCTTGCAGTCTATGTAAGGATCCCCCCGGCGGGCAATTACCATATAGTCGGTTGAATGAATGCCGTCTTCTGCCACTACGGTCAAATAATCGCAGGTTGTGAAATCTACCGGGGTCTTTCCGCTTGTAAGTTCAATATCCCCGGCATACACCTTAGCTTTTTTGCTTATCTCGAAAGACCCTGTCATAGCTGTCATATCGGCCCCTTCGGGGAAAGTGATCAACAGCAGCCTGAAATTGCGTATTGTCCTGGGAATAACAGAGATTGTCTCTTGAAGCGAAGAATTTGACGAAGGGAAGAACCGCAAGGTGGTCAGTTCGCACTCCTGCGATTTGGGCCCGGAGGGTTTCCTGGCTGATTGGGAGACGGAGATGACTCTTGAAATATCGCCCGAAGCAATCACAACCTCGCCGGAGCGTGGCGTTTCGTCGGGATTATCGCTGCAGCTGACGGCCAGTGTCACGATGTTGCCGGAGCCGTCACCTTCTGCAGGAGATATAGCTATCCAGTTTTCGCCGGTCGTGACTGTCCAATCCCTTGTACTGATGAAATATACCGAACTGCTGCCGGCATCTTCAGAAAAGCTTATATCTGAAGAGCCTACTATGCTGATGGCCGGATCCGGCACATCCGGCTTGGGGTCCGGAACGGGTTCCGGCTTGCATTGCCAGAGCAGCAGGCAGGCAAAAAGCAGCAGTATATATCGCAGTTTTTTCATCTGTTCCACAAAATTACGATAATCTTTTTAACAAATTCCAGTCCATAGTTTTTTTTGAAATCGGACATTGCGTTTCTGAATACGTAAATATTTGATATTCTGTCTGTTTTGCGAGCCGAAAAGTGGTTTGGCGCATCGTATATTTGACCTAAAAAAACTATGATTTGCAAGACATACGCAGCGGCCTGCATAGGCCTGAATGTGGTTACAGTTACAGTAGAGACGGACATCTCCGGCGGCGTGGGCCTCTATATAGTTGGAATGCCCGACATCGCCGTCAAGGAGAGCCTGATGCGCATCACCACCGCCCTTCGCAGCTACGGATATTCTATTCCGGGCAAGCGCATAGTCATAAACCTGGCTCCGGCCGATATCCGTAAAGAAGGTTCTTCTTTCGATCTGGCAATAGCCGTGGCCCTGCTCTGCGCTATGGAAGTGATAGACGCCAGCCGCATATCGGACTTCATTGTGATGGGAGAGTTGGCGCTGGATGGCAAAATCCGCAACATCTACGGCACACTGCCCATAGCCGACAGTTGCCGGGAGAGGGGCTTCAAGAAGTTCATTTTTCCTCACGATTCTGCAATGGAGGCGGTGGACCTGGACGGAATCACTATATATGGCGTCCGCACGCTGGCCGACGTGATAGCCATACTGAACGGTTCCCTTGAGTCTGAAGAACTGATAATGAGGCGCCAGGCAGAGTGTGACTTCCATCCGGCGGCGGCAAACGATTTCTGTCACGTCAAGGGCCAGGAGCAGGCCAAGCGCGGGCTGGAAATAGCCGCGGCGGGCGGCCACAACCTGATTCTCATAGGCAGCCCCGGCTGCGGCAAGACAATGATGGCCAGCTGCCTGCCCTCTATATTGCCGCCGATGACCAAAGAAGAGTCGGTGCAGACTTCCAAGATTTATTCTGTGGCGGGCAAGTCCATTGGCCGCTGCGGCCTGCTGCGCGAGAGGCCGTTCCGGTCTCCCCACAACAGTGCCAGCAAAGTGTCCCTTCTGGGCGGCGGAGTGGCCGCAATGCCCGGCGAGTTGTCATTGGCACACAATGGCGTGTTATACTTAGATGAAATAACCCTGTTCAGCCGTGCTACCCTGGACTTGCTGCGGCAGCCGCTGGAAGACGGGAAGATAGTGATTTCGAGGGCGCGATACCGCGTGGAATATCCGTGCGAGGTGATGTTTGTGGCCTCTATGAACCCGTGTCCCTGCGGCTACTACGGAGACGAGAGCGGCAAGTGTCAGTGCTCGCAGCACGATATAAAGAATTATATGGCGCGGGTCTCCGGACCTATGATGGACCGTATAGATATGCACGTCTATGTTAAAAGGGTGCCGGCAGAAGAGCTGGTGGCAGAGGCCAAGGCCGAACCCAGCAGCGTGATTGCAGCCAGGGTGGCCAGGGCGCGGCAAATCCAGCAGGAGCGTTTTGCCGGCGAGGGTATCTTTACCAATTCAGCAATGTCGGCGCAGATGCTGTCCCGCTATTGCCGCCTTCCCGCTTCGCAGGTAGAGTTTATGAACCGGATCATAGAGAAACTGGGCCTTTCTGCCCGCGCCTACAGCCGAATCTTGAAGCTTTCCCGAACCATAAGCGATCTCGCCGGCGAAAAGGACATCACCCCGGAAGCCATAGCCGAGGCCATCCAGTACCGCAACCTTGACCGTTTTGAGATGTAAGAATTATTTGGCAAGTAGTAGGAATTTTAATACGTTTGTAATGAAATATAGTGAGCTGGAACGGAAATTAAGACGGAATGGATGCTATAATACAGGCAAACAGTGCGGAGGTCATCCTCTATGGTATAGTCCAATAACAGGCAAAACGTTTCGAATGAGCAATCACGCTAGTTTTGAAGTAAACCCCACAACGCTTCATTCAATACTTAAAGACGCTGGAGTAAGATGAAAAAGATAAAAGTGTTTATAGAAAAAGGTAAGGATGAGTATTCTGCCTATATGGAAGATAACGACTTGGATTACGGATTGATAGGAGAGGGGCAGACAGTAGAAGAGACAATGCGTGACTTTGACTTGTCATATGAAGGGATGCGCGAGTATTACCAAGAAATAGGCAAGCCGTTCGAAGAAATCGAATACGAATTCTTCTATGACACAGCCAGTTTCCTCGCGGCATATGGCAAGACATTCAGCCTTGCAGGTTTGGAGATAATAACAGGCGTCAACCAGACTCAACTCGGACACTACCTTCACGGCCGCCGCAAGCCCACACGCAAAACCATCAATAAAATCCAACAAGGCGTAGAGCGTTTTGCCAGAGAGCTCACCGCCGTCCGTTTTGCATAATTATTCTCCGGCAAGGGGAATCCAGACGCGCATTCTGCCAGCCTCGCGGTTGTCCCAGGCGTAGTAGGGGATGAGTTTCATCTCGCGGTCACCCACGGCGGTGGTGAGGGTTGTGACACCGCGCAGCAGGTCGGGTTCCCACACTACATCAAAGGTGGCGTCTTCTTCAATGCGGAGTTCGGCAAAATCGGGGTTGTCAACCTCTTCGATACAGTATACCAGCGGGCCGCGCTGCACTGCACGGTAGCCTTCGTCTTCTTTCACGCGGGGGTCGGCGGCAACAATTTCGGCCGACATATCCATATCAATGACGATTTTGTCGCCATCGCTCCACTTGCGCTGCAGCACGGCATAACCCTTCTCGAGAGGTGCCTCCACGGCCTCGCCGTTCACGGCCAGGGTATAGCTCTTGCACCAGCCGGGGATTCTGAGCCGCAAAGCCGATTTGAATGGCCGTTTGCAGCCGACAGTCAGGGCCACGGCCCCATCCCAGGGATAATCGGTTTCCTGAGTCAGCGTAACCTTGCGGCCGCCAAGCTTGACCGCGGCAGAGTTGCCGATATACAGATTCACATAGATGCCGTCCTTTGCCACGCCGTAGATATAATTGCCTATTGAAGGCAGGAATCGGCATATCTGGCTGGGGCAGCAGGCGCATCCGTACCACGCCTGGCGGTGATGGGTGCCAAGGGATTCCAGGGGATTGACATAGAAGAAACGGTCTCCCTCCAGCGAAATGCCCGCCAGGGCGCCGTTGTACAGCGACCTCTCCAGCACGTCTACATACTTGGAATCGCCGGTGAACTGGTTCATACGCCAGTTCCAGAGCACCATACCCACCGATGCACAGGTCTCGCAGTAGGCGCTCATATTGGGAAGGCTGTAATCGACGGTGAAACCCTCGTTTTTGCTGCTCTGGCCGATGCCGCCCGTTACATACATATTGCGAAATACAACGTCCTCCCAAAGACTGTCCAGGGCGGTCATATAGCCCTGGTCGCCCGTGTAGGCGGCCACATCGGCCATACCGCAGTAGAGATACATGGCCCGCACCGCGTGACCGGCGATGCTGGTCATCTCACGCACCGGCTTGTCATCCTGATAGTAAGATTCCTGTCTCCATTTGACCCAGGTGCCGAAGCCATGGCCACGCTCGTTAATCAGCCACTCGGCAAAATCGAGGTATTTCTTTTCTCCGGTGACCTCGTAGAGCTTGACCAGCGCCAGCTCTATCTCCTCGTGGCCGGGAACCCAGTCGCGCCCCTCGGGGCCGAACACGGTCATCATATGGTCCGCCATTTTTATGGCCACATCCAGCAGTTTGCGCTTGCCGGTGACGTTGTAATATGCCACCGCCGCCTCTGTCATATGGCCGGCGCAGTACATCTCGTGCATACCCATATCGCTCCAGCGGTTTTCCAGGCCGGTAAGGGTGTAGTAGGTGTTGAGGTAGCCGTCTCTCTGCTGCGCCGCCGCAAACTTGTCTATCCACTCGTCGCACTTTGCCTCCAACTCGGGGTCAGGGTTGTTCTGCAGCGAATAGGCCATCCCCTCCAGCGCCTTGTACACGTCGGAATCGTCAAAGTAGATGCCCGAGTGCTCTCCCTCTCCTTTGGCTGCGTTTTCAAAATTGCGGATGCGTCCCGTCTGATTCTCAATCTGGTCTATGCACACCTTAAGGGTGACATCCTTGTGACTCTGCAGCCTGGGGCTCCAGAAGCCGTCGTTGATGGTCACGTCAGAGAATTTGACGGGGGTTATCGGTTTGTGGTTGCTGTTTTTGCTGCCGCAGGCAGTCAGCAGGATTGCCGCAATGGCAACTGTAAGTAAGGGGACAAAGCGTTTCATACCGCTACATACCAGCCTTGACCACGCAGGCCAGACCTGCGATGAACAGGACAAACATAAGGGCCAGCAGCCAATATACCTTCTTGGGTGCGCCCTTGAACTCCTTCCAGATGAATACGCCCCAGATAGCGGCTACCATAGGTGCGCCCTGGCCCAGTGCATAGGAAACGGCTGCGCCTGCGGTGCCTGCGCAAATATAGTTGAGTGCAGTACCAAGAGCCCAGATGCAACCGCCAAGCACGCCCACCAGATGGGTCTTGAAGTTGCCGGCGAAATACTGCTTATAGGTGACAGGCTCGCCCACGAAGGGTTTCTTCATCACTATGGTGTTCACAATAAAGTTGCTCAGGAACACGCCCAGGGCAAAGATCACCATTGCGGTGTAAGGAGTCATCTTGCCGGCAGCGGGAGCTGCAAAATTGTCCAGATCCACGCCGTTGTATACCAGTGCAGAGAAGAAGGACATAATGATACCGGCCAGCAGCGCCAGGATAATGCCCTTGCGGTTGGTGGCACGGTCGCGCTCTTCTGTGGAAATCTTACCGGACGCGATGCCGTTGCAGATGATTGCCAGCACAACCAGCGCAACACCAATCCAAAGCAGGGTGGTGTTCTGGCCGGCGGTGGGGTGGAGCAGAAGGTTGTTGAGCACGCCCATAACCAGCGCGATGCCCACGCCAAGCGGGAAGGCAACCGCCATACCTGCAAGTGAAACCGATGCGGAAAGCAGGATGTTGGACACGTTGAAAACGACTGCGCCCAGCACAACCCAGCCGATGCTGGTCCAGCTTACCTGGGCGAGGTCCTGAAGGAACGGGCGGCCCTGGCTTCCGATGCTGCCGGCGGTGAATGCCAGAATCAGCGAGAAGATGACCATACCTATCACATAGTCCCAATAGAAAAGTTCATAGCGCCAGCTCTTTGCGGCCAGCTTCTGAGTGTTGCCCCAGGAGCCCCAGCAGAGCATTGTGACAAAGCAGAAAATGACTGCAAGTGTGTAACTTCCAACGATGTACATAGTATAAGGGTTTTTAATTGTTAATTGTATTGCTTGAAAGAATAATAATTACAACTCCAATCATATACTGGTCGAATAGCGATATGCTTGCCGTCTAGATTAACATCTTCATAGGCGTGGTCTGTAAGCAATAGCAAATCATTGCAACCTGTAATCCGCGATGCCAACATCAGCCCGTTTATCTCGCGCTTTCGTGTCTTGTCGTCAGAAATGTCATATGACACCTGTATGGCCTGCAGGACCTTGTTGTTTTTGCACAATACAAAGTCACATTCCCCATAACGCTCATTCAAATAATACACATCCAAGCCTTCCATTTTGCACCGCCGCATCAGTTCTACAAGCACAAGTGTTTCCAGTCGGTGCCCAAGGTTGTCACCTGCAAATGCGTTCGGCCTTTCGCTCATTAGAGCAACATCCACGGTATAAATCTTCTCTTGCACGGCCCTAACCCTGCTTTTCTGCGAATACTTGGGTACCCCTATCAGCAGATAAGCCTGCTTTAAGTAATCTACATAGTTTTTTACAGTATGTTCCGACTTGAAGTGAAACAATTCGGCCAGGTCCTTCATTACCACTATAGCAGGTGCCACATTCATTAAGTGATGAGCCAAATTCTCAAATGCGGCCTTATATGATATATTGTATCGCTGCTCTATGTCTCGTTTCAGAATATTGTCTACCAGCCCGCTCACATAAACCCTATCATCATCCAGCGTAATCAGTTCAGGAAAGCCGCCTTGCTTCAGAAACTCATCGAATGCAGACCTACGGAAAGCCTCCGCTTTTGTCGTCTTTTGCACCATATCCACATTCTTCATCATGCAAAACTCTGCAAACGAGAACGGGTACAGCCCAATTTCCTTGCTCCTGCCGGTCAAGTGCGTGGCCAGTTCGCCGCTTAAAAGCTTTGCGTTTGACCCCGTAATTACCACTTTCATTTTGTTTCGCAGCATACGGTTCACGAACAGGTGCCAACCCTCTACGTTTTGAATTTCGTCAAGAAACAGGCACTCAAAGTCACCGTAAATCTTATACAACACTTCCAGCACATCGTTTAATTGCTCCGCCTGCATACCTGCAAACCGTTCATCGTCAAAATCGGCATAAGCATACTTCAGCCCCGCTTCATTTAAAACCTGATAGCATAGCGTTGACTTCCCGCTCCGTCGCACACCTATCACACACTGCGCCTGGTTGCTCTTCAGGTCTACCAGTATTTCCTCCCTCCGGCGGCATAAAAACTCGTTTTTTCTGGCCTCCAGTTCTTCCTGTTGCTCCGAGAGAGCAAACTCCAATACCCTCTTATCTATCACTTTTGGTGCTTTCTTCTTCATATAGCCATATTATTTAAAGCATCAAATATACGGAAAATGCTTTAAAACGCGCTATTTTGCCAATCGCCGTGTAGTCAAGTGCATTATTTTACCATTTTTCGTTAATTGAAGTGCACTATTTTGCGCTTGCTGTAGCCGTTTATTTGTTGCCTGTTACACGGCTTACCAGAGCTTTTTTCGCTTTTTCAGGGTCCGGAACAATAAGAAAACGATGAAGTCCATCGGGTTCGGGCGTGAAAATGGTGGCTCCGTCTTCGCGGAGAGTAATGAGCCCCGGCTCGGAGCGCTGGAATACTGTGCGGTCTTCGTCCAGGGCATCGAAAACGGATGTGAGATCCCAGGTTTCCCTGTCGTAGGGCATAGGCTGATAGTGCATATACGCTACGGTAAGAGGATTCTGGTTAGGATCGCCAAAGTCATTCAGAATGCTCTCGTGAGGATATTTAACAGCACAGCCGACTTCATATCCGCTGGCAATCAGAGGTACCGGACAAAGCTCATAAACTACCCTCGAGGCATCCAAATCAGTAATGGTATTCCACTCGGGTGTATCAACGGCGAAATTGCCGTTCATTATGTGCAGTGATTTGACTTTCTTTTTCACCAGATCGACACCGCCAAGTGGGGAGATATCATCGGGGTCGGACTTCAAAAGATTTGCGATATTGGTCAGCGGGCCGGTGGCGATAAGCACCACCGAACCGTCTTTTTCTTTGATGAGCATCTTTCGTAACGCTACATAGCCTTCGTCAATGCCGCTGTCAATACCTCTGGATGGAGTAATCAGCGGAGTCCCGTCTTCTTTCTTGGCCTCCAATGTTGGCAATAGATAGTAATAATCGTCCGGAAGCGTACCGTTATATGCGAAACCCAAAGGCATGTTTTCCCGGCCGTGGAATCTGCATACTCCGTCCACAAACTCAATGCTGTGAGGATTGCGCTTGCATATAGTTATACCCTTGAGCGCAATCTGCCTGGCATCTTCGTAGTTGAAGAGCATTTCAAGGGCAAGCGCATCGTCTATGTCATTGCCCATATCAGTGTCAAAGATTACCGGGATGGATTTCTGTGTGACAGAGCAGGACAATAGAAAAAGAGTGGTGAAAAGGGCCAGAAAAGATTTTTTCATAATCAGTCGATTACATAATGCAGAGAGCGTTCTTCTCTGAGGTCAAACCAGTTAGTGTCTTTCAGTGTTCCGGGGTTACAGCCCACCCCGACAAGGCCAAGGACGGTATATCCGCCCTCATAGGCCTCTTCGTTTGCAAACCTGACGGAAGGAAGCATACCTGCGGGGTCAAGAATAGACAGGGCGACGACATATTCCCCTTCGGGGACATTGTCTACGGCTATTTCTGCCTTGACTCTGTTGACAGGCGCCGGATCGAGATACTTCCCTTGTGCAGTGTCGTAATTGTCGCCCGGCAGCCAGGTGCGGATATCCACATCGTCCAGACAGGTTTTCCAGACGACATCGTGAGTTTCCGGATCCAGAAGGGCCACCTGTACGGGCCATTGATAATAGAAAGGAGAGGACCCCGTATTGGTTACGTCAAATTCCAATTTCCATTTCTTTCCTATGGATATACGTTTCCCATAGCGGGATTTGTCTATTACGTACCGATAGCCCAGGGCTTTCTGTATATCCTGGACGTTTTTCATCACCTCCGGATCATTGAAGTTGGTCCAGGTGACACCGCCAAGGTGATTACAGTGGAGGTTACGTAT
The DNA here is from genome assembly GCA_017428035.1 of Bacteroidales bacterium. Classification (GTDB taxonomy): domain Bacteria; phylum Bacteroidota; class Bacteroidia; order Bacteroidales; family UBA932; genus Equibacterium. The sequence continues at coordinate 18,353 of JAFRRR010000105.1, forward strand.
TTGCTCCACCATCAGTGCGTGTGTCGCAGAGTCGGCGATGCACGCGGGGAACCCGCGTAACTTCTTAAGTGCCAGGCTTCCCCAGCCCCAGGTTATCTCGCCGCCGATGACCTGAGTCTTCCAACGGTCGCCCAGCGCACGCATCTGGTTATAGCCGCGCTCTATTTCCTCGTCAATTGACCAGGAATCCCAGTAGATACCGAACTCATAGTCGGGGAAATCGTAGGCATAGCGCACCATAACCTTCTTATTCTTGAAGTATTTGCTGAAAGCGTCGCCCAGCACCTTGTCGATGCCGGGTATCCAAGTGCGGTTGGCCACATGCTTGGGTTCGTCGTGAGGTGGCCAGAAAGTGGTGATGTCGGGGTCGTGATGTTCGCCCCATTCTCCAATGATGCCCATCTCCACATAGGCAACCCTGGGGTCATTGTCCCAGGCCTCGGCAAGTTTCTTTACGAATTTGTCCACGCGGTCGGGGAAACGCGGGTCAAAGTACCCTCCAGTGATTGGGGTCAGGGAGTCCCGGGCATCAACGTGGCACCCGAATGTTCCGGGGGTGTTTTTGTATGGACTGGTCTCGGGCGGAATGTCATCCGGCCAGTGTTGGCCGCTCATCTGGTCGGGGCCTTTTGATGGGTCCGGAAAACCGTACCCGTGCCAAGGCTCCACCCACACAATATAGGGACGGGGAATAACCTTTATGTTCTGTTTCTCGACATCCTTCCAGCGATAGTTTGAATACGCAATGACCTTGTCCACCCCGTCGCTTTCTACCTGCTCCATATTGCGCCACTGCATATATTCTTTAATCATAGAGCCGAAAGGTTCAGGGTACTCCGCCCGCCTCTTGTCTAGTTCGACCGGGTCAAAGAATTCCCTGAGGCCCTTCATAGGATTGCGGAATGCTGGTTCAAATTCGTGAAGCTGCACTTCCTGGTCAGATGTGCAACTGCAGATAATCGTCAGAATAATGAAACTGATGATAGCTTTAGTGGCCTTCATAAACGTAGTACAGACTTTGATCGGCTTGGATATCATCAAATTTGCTCATAGCTATGTTATGGGCTGCGCAGTCTTGCCCAACGCCTATGAGCCCCATAGGGTGGCGGCCGCCATTCCAGTAGTTGAATATAGCAAACCGCAGTGAAGGGACCATTCCGGCAGGGTCCAGCACAGAAATGGCGATGGCATATTGCCCGCTGGGAATGTCTTTGTCTATCTTTACTGTTTCTTTCACGAGGTTTACTTCAGCGGGAATTTTGTAACTCTGCGTAGCAGGATCCCAATTATCGCCGGGCATCCATTGTGAGATATGAGGAGAAGCGAGAGAGGTTGTCCAAACTGCTTCGTGAGTGTCTGTGTTAATGAGGGAAATCTCCACGGGCCAGTCATAATAAAAAGGCGAAGATCCGGTATTAAGGACGCTGAAGGATACCTCAAAAGGCTGTCCAACTTCAACTCTTTCCGGGTATTTGAATTCCTTGATGACAAAACGATAGCCCATAATCTTTTGTATGGTACTGGCATTGGCATAGAAATTCTGATCGGTGAATTTAGCCCAGGTGACACCGCCAAGATGGTTCACGTGAAGGCCGCGTACCTGATCTATGACGGTCTGCCTGCGCTTGTTGTTGGCCAGCACGCCTTCCAGGCTCTTGCAGCCGTCCTGCTGGAATTCCCAGTAGTTCCAGGTGATTTCGCCACCCATAACCTGGTCTTTCCAGAAGTCGCCGCGGCGTTTGTACCAGTTGAAGCCGCGCTCGTCTTCGCCCTCATAGGCAAAGGAGTCCCAATAATAGCCAAAGTTATAGTCCTGGAAGTCATAGGCATAGCGCACCATAACTTTTTTGTTCTTGAAAGCCTCGGTGAAAGCGTCGCCAAGCACTTTCTCCACGCCGGGAATCCAGGTCCTTCCCGCAACGTGGTTGGATTGGGTGTGGGGAGCCCACATATCCCCGCGGATGCTGGGGTCGTGATGCTCCCCCCATTCACCAATCAAACCCATTTCAACATAGGCTACCCTGGGGTCGTTGTCCCAGGCTTCGCCCAGTTTTTTAACAAGCTTTTTCATCCTGTCCAGGAAAGTCGGGTCGAAATAGCCTCCGGTAGAGGGGGTGTTGTTGTCATTCGACCTGACCTCTGCAGGGAAATCGGACGGCCAGTGCCATCCGTTCAGATCGTCCGGATTTGAGTTGTAGGTGTTTTTTGGATAACCGCCTTCGTAGGGCTCCATCCAGACGATATATGGTCTGGGGATGACCTTGATGTTCTTCTCGGGCATCCCCTCCCATCTGTGGTCGGAGTATGCGATGACCTTGTCAACTCCGTCGCTTTCCACGCTCTCCATCATATTCCACTGCATATACTCTTTGATAATGGAGCCGAAAGGATAGGGATATTCGGCCCTTTTGGGGTCTACGCCAGGGCCGAAGAATTCCCGCCATCCCTTCATCGGGTTGCGGAATGCGTTGTAATATTCAAACGGCTTGACTGTCACCACGCCGTCTATTACGGTGGTATTGTCAAGGCTGGGAGTCGGATCGGGTTCTTCTACCGGTTTGCAGGAAACGGCAAACGCAAATACAATCAAAAGAATCGCTATGGATTTGACAAGGTCTTTCATACTGCTGAAGAGATTAATACCCAGGGTTCTGATCAGCCTGCGTCATAGCATTGTTGCTGTCGAGGGCCTGCTGGGGAATAGGATACAAATTGCAATGTTCATCGAGAGTGATGTCCGGGAACGCGGCGTGAACCTGCTCCAGGAGCTTGCCGAAGCGGATAAGGTCGGTGCGGCGGTGATGCTCGCAGTTGAGCTCAAGCAGACGTTCTTTCAAAACGGCTGTGCGGAATGCCTCTTGCGAGAGACCGCTCAAATCGCCCACGCCCGCTCTTCTACGGACGGCGTTGATGCAGTCATACTTCTTGTTGGAAGAGTCCCCGGTTTCATTCAGGGCCTCGGCCATCATAAGCAGCACATCTGCATAGCGCATCATAACGTAGTTGAGGTCGTCATCTTCGATCTGGTTGCCGTAGTCGGGGTCGCGGAACTTCATAGTGCAGGGAGGATTCTGCGGGACACCCAAATATTCTGTGCAGAACCAATCAGAACGGCGTTTATCGCCGGCCTCATACTGGTCGTACAGATACTGGGTCGGACCAAAACCGCCCCATCCGAAGGCGTTGTTGGTAGGGCCGCCGCCACCGCGGGGACCCCAGTAGCTGGACTGCAGACTTCCTTCAAGACCCCAGTTGCCGCTGTGCGAGAACTGGATTTCGAAGATGTTCTCCTTGAACTCGTTCTTGTGCTTGGGAGAGAAGATGTCGTTCAGGTTGTTGTACAGGCTGAACTTACCTTCAATCTTCTCAAGTGCGGCAAGAGCCTTTGCATAATCGTGATACTGAAGATAGAATCTTCCCAAAAATGCATATGCGGCAGAAGATGTGGCACGGCCTATATCCGAACTTTCAGTCCACTTTTCGGGCAAGCCAAGGGCGGCAGCCTCCATATCCTCGAAGATCAGTTTGTAGACAGCGTCAACGCTCTCGCGAGGTTTGCTGATCTGATCCGGATCTATGGCGGAAGTCGTCCAGATGGGCACACCGCCGTAGTAAGTTACCAACTCAAAATAGAAAATTGCTCTCAGGAACTTTGCCTGAGCTTCCATCAGGGCCCTTTTCTCTGGAGAAACAGGTGCCGAGGCCGGCATATCAAGCACTGTGTTGCATCGCTTGATGCCGTCATATGACCAAATGTAGTGGCAGCGCAGGAATTCGTGCTGAGCATCGAAAGTATAATACTTCATCTGTACGTAGAGCGCCCAACTCAAGTCAAAAGGCTCTACCTCGTCCGTGCCGAATTCGTTAAGGACGATGGTATACTTTTGCATAAAGACATTCTGAAGCATTGCATAGGCTCCAGTGAGAGTCTTTTCCCAATCGCTTTCGGTGGTAAAGGCATTCTCGGCCACCAGCGAACTCTTGGGGAGTTCTGTGAGGAACTTTTCGCAGCCGGTAAGACTGAACAGAACAACTGTGGCAAATAATGTTGCAAGTATTTTTTTCATAATCAGTCTTTTTTAGAAGGTTAATTTGACTCCGCCAATAAATGCACGGGCACCGGGGTAAGTATTGGTCTTGTCCGCGGCCTCAATGTCATAACCAGTGAATTGGGTAAGTGTCGCAAGATTCTGGACCGACACACTGAACCGCAGGCTGGAGATATTGATTTTCTCCATCAGGCGGTTAGGGAGAGAGTATCCAAGCTCAAGGTTCTTCAATCTTAGATAGTCACCTCTCTGATAATTTGCGTCCGTGCCGTCTCCGTTGCTGTAGGTTGCACCGATGTGGGGAGCGGGATACTTGTTGCTGGGACGGTCCATTGTCCAGTAATTCTTATAGTAATCCACGCTCATATTGCCCCAGACGTTGTATGCATTCTGATATCTCAGCAGGCCGTTGTTAACCCAATAGCCTGCAGCATAGTTCATAAACACCGTGAGGTCAAGATAACCCATCGATTCGTTGCCCAAAGTGAAGGTGTTTGTCATACCACCGTACATTGTAGGGTTGCTTTGGCCGAAGAATTGCCGGTCGTCACCGTTAATTACACCGTCTGGACCCGTGCCGTCAACATCCAAGTCTTCAATCTTACGGTCGCCGGGTATGGCGCCGTATCTTGCGGCTTCTCCGGCTTCATCAAGTTGCCAGATTCCCTGAGAGTGAAGGACGTAGATTTCTCCGAGGGAGTGGCCCACGAAGAGACTCTTGTCAATGTCCATCTTGCCATCGTACAACTCTACAATTTCATTTCTGTTTAATGTAAAGTTGAAGTTAGTGGTCCACTGGAAGAACTGGGTGTTGACATTGATGGTGTTCAGTGTAAACTCTACGCCCTTGTTGTCAAGAATCCCCACATTGGTCAATGTGGTAATGTAACCGGATTCCTTGGGGAGGTTTACAGTGAATAGCAGATGATCGGATCTCTTGTAGTAGAATTCCAAAGTTCCGCTGATCCTATTCTTAAACAATCCGAAGTCAATACCAAGGTCCAGCTGATTGGATCTTTCCCAAGTAAGATTTGTGTTGGCTATTGATGTATACTGAGCGCCGATTGTGCGTTGTCCGCCGAATACATAATTGTCAAAACTGTCTCCCTGACCGGCCGTTGCCATAAACCGATAGTCACCGATATTCTGGTTGCCCAGACGGCCAATGCTGAGACGAAGTTTCAGATTGTTGACGTCAGAACCTTTGAGGAAGTCCTCTTCTGAGGCTCTCCATGCGAATGCGGCACTGGGGAAGAAACCCCATTTGTGTCCGGGAGCAAACTTTGAGGAGCCGTCGGCACGCATTGTTACGGTCAGCAGGTAGCGGTCGTCATATCCGTATGTCAAGCGGCTGAAGAAAGAAGCAAGGGTAGATGCGCTTGCCCCGGAAGACTCCGGTCCGAATGTTGTCGCAGAGTTAATATGGTTGAATTTCATTGTGGGGTCTATGCCCAGTCCTTGCATGAAACTACTCTCAGACTCGGATCTGGATGCGGAGAAACCTCCCATAATGGAGGCCTTGTGCCGGCCGGTTTCTATCTTGTATGTGACAGTATTTTCCGATTGCCAATACTGTGACATACCCGACGTGATGTATGCACGACCTTCTTTGGGATAATGCTGACCCATACGGCCGTCTTCGTACTCATTGGTGCGGTAGGAACCGTAAATTACGCTGTCATCGGTCTTCAAGACGAGATTGCGGACAGGCTCCCATTCAAGGTATGCGCTGGCCACGGCGTTGATGCCGCGGGAACCTTTGTCGAGCAATTCGACCATAGCCACTGGATTCGCCTTTGTGTTGAGAAAACCGTCAAAATACGAGCCGTCGTCGTTGTAGATTGGCGCCGTGGGCTGGGAAGAAATGGCGCTGAACATTGTTCCGTAGCCGGAGTCGCCCTCTTCGTTGATATTCTTGATGTATGAGTTTACGATATTGACCCTGGCGCCGGCACGGATGTTCTCCTTGATTTGCGCATCCATATTGTATCTGACACTCAACTTGTTGAAAGAGGAGTTCTTGATGATACCGTTGTGGTCGTAGTAGTCCACACCCATAAAGTGGGTGACTTTGTCGGTGCCGCCTGAAGCAGACACGTTATAGTTCTGGAAGGTGCCCAGTTGGGAGACGGCATCCTGCCAGTCTGTGGAACCGCCTTCGCTCAGAAGCCTGAGTTCCTCGGCTGTCCAAACATAAGGTTGGCCGGAACTCTGAACCACCTCATAATACTGAGCGGCGTTCATCATATTCTGCTTATTCAGCATCTTCTGAACGCCGTACTGGGCGGTAAAAGACACCCTCCCGTGATTGGCGTCTCCACGCTTGGTGGTGATGAGGATTACACCACCAGAGCCGCGAGAGCCATAGATGGCTGCAGACGAGGCGTCTTTCAGGATTTCGATGGAGGCAATGTCCTGGGGCGCGATGTTGTTCAGGTCCCCAGGCACCCCGTCTATTATGCAGAGCACTCCGCCAGCATTGACAGATCCAATACCACGGATGATGATGCCGGCCCCGGCACCCGGTTTCATGTTGCCCTGTGTTACTTGCACGCCGGCAGCCATACCTTGCAAACCTGAGGAAACCATTCCTATTTTGGTATTCTTCAGGTCATCCGCCCTTACGGAGGCTACTGCGCCGGTGAGGTCGCTCTTGCGCACGGATCCGTAACCGATAACCACGGCATCGTCAAGGGCATAGCTGTCCACCAGCATCTTGACGTTGTGGCTGTCGCCGGTTACCGTAATCTCCTCATCCCGCATACCCAGACAGCTGAACACGAGCGTTTCTCCCTTCTTGGCAGAAATGGAGTACTTGCCCTTGCTGTCCGTGAGCGACGCTTTTGAGGTGCCTTTTACAATTACGGCAACGCCCGGGAGGGGCTCCGCGTTCTGGTCGAACACGGTACCGGTGACCGTGTTCTGACCAAAAGCGAGAAGCTGCGCAAAAAGCATCAAAAAGATGATGGTAATAAGCTTCTTCATAAGAAGAATTCAAAAAATTAGAACATACGGATTGCCAAGGTACCTATCTTCCAACCTTCCTTGTCGGCACACCAGGTCACAATTTCAGTTGCTTCATAGAAGTTTACATACCACATAGCCCAGTCCCAGGCCGGAGATTCCTCAGTAAATTCGAGGGAAGTCCAGTAGTTGTTGAAAGGAACCGTGAACAGACCTGCCTCTGCAAGTTGAGCCTTTACCTTAAAGAGTTCGATAAGTTCTGCTTTAGAAGGAAGGAACCAGTCATCGTATCCGCCTGCCTCGAGGTCTGCGCAGAGAACTGCGGGAGAGGGATTGGGCTGGTTATAGCTGCCTGCAGCAGCAATGTCATTATACTGCTGAACGAGTTTTTCTGTGTTGGAAGCGCCTTTGTAGATACCATCTTCGGTTTCAGCGTAGAAAGGATCCATCTGTACGGAGGGGCCCCACGCATATTCTGCCGGAGAAACCGGTTCAGGATGAACTACCAGGCCGTGCATACCTTCGTCGGAAACGTAGTATACGACACCGCCAAGGGCTGCGGTAACTGCTACAGCACCAATCTTTACGGTACCAAGTACGGTCAGGCTGCCGTCCCTCTTGATCTTGAAGGTGTTTTCGCCGTAAAGAGTTACGGGCACGTCAAATTCAATCTTGTCCTTAGATGCAACATTATCCATTTCAACCTCGGGATAGTTCGCGGACTCAATCACAATCTTGTCGGTGGGCTTGATGCCGTCGCCAGTGATTGTGAGCTTCTGTCCCCAGTAAACGACACCGTCGGGGAGAACGATATTCTCAAGTTTATCCACCTTGGGGATGTAGAGAACTTTGTCCAGAGTCGCGGTTTTTCCGTTGCGTGTTACCTCAACTTTGTAGTTGCCGGCAGCATCTTCCGGAATGGCAATAACTATTGCGCTGTTTGTTACGTTTTTAACAGCTGGAGTGAAGTCGCCCTGGCCATCCTGGCCAACGCACTTAATCACGTCTCCTGCTGCAAAGCCGACGCCCTGGATGGTAACGTCTGTGCCTGGCAGAGCATTTGCCTCGGTGGGCATTACGACATTTGCAATAACGGGAGCCTTTGCTTCAGGTTCGGGTTCCGGTTGAGGCTTTTTACAAGCCACGATTGCAGCTACTGTAAGAATAGCAGTGCAAATGAAAACGAAATACTTTTTCATAATGATTAAAATGATTGGTTAGTAATTGTTAATATGATTATTAGTTATATGTGTACCGCTTTTAATATATGCACAATCGTTTGCGCAGGTGTTTGTACTAAAAAATCAAATCAATTGAAACATCATATCTATATATCTTTTCGGAATGGGATGGAGTTTTGGGCTCCCATCTTCTGGACGGTAAGGGCCGAAGCGGCGCATGCAAATTCGGCGGCTTCTTTCAAGGATTTGCCTTCTGAAACAGCCACGCACAAGCCGCCGCAGAATGTGTCACCTGCAGCTGTGGTGTCCACGGCCTTTACCTTATGTGCAGGTACGAACACGGAAGGCCCGCCTTCGCAAATCAGGGCGCCCTTGCTGCCCATGGTTACTATCAGTTTGCCGACACCTTTTGCCTGCATTGCAGCGGCTGCTTTTTCTGCATCGGTTACATCATTCACCGCAAGGCCGCTGTAGTTGGCAAGCTCGGTTTCGTTGGGGATAAACAAATCTGTGTATTTGAAAATCTCATCCGGAAGAGGGCAGGCGGGGGCAGGATTCAGTACTACTTTCGCCCCAGCTTCGTGGGCAATCTTGGCGGCCTTGAGCACGGACGGAACGGGAATCTCAAGCTGGAGCAGCAGAATGCCGCAGCTCTCCAGGTCTTTGCGGGACGCCTCGATGTCGCCCTCGTTAAGATCTCCGTTGGCGCCTGAGGCGACCACTATATTGTTCTCTGCGTGTTCGTCCACTGAGATCAGGGCTACTCCTGACGGCTCTTTGCTGCGCAGGATGCCGGTTGTGTCCAGTTTCTCGTTATTGTAATGCGCAATGGCATTGTCTCCAAAGATATCATGTCCGACCTTGCATATGAATTTGACATCACCGCCCAGGCGGCTGGCAGCTACGGCCTGGTTGGCTCCCTTGCCTCCGGGCCCCATTGTGAAATTGTTGCCAAGCACAGTTTCTCCGGGTTTCGGGAGGTATTTGGTCTTCACCGTCATATCCGTATTACTGCTGCCAAGTACAAGTATTTTTTTGGAATTATTCATAATTGCGCACAATCGTTTGAGCAATACTTTTGACAAATATATGAAAAATTTCCTAACTTTGCAATAAAAAGTTGTTATGGCCAGCAAAAGCAACATATTCACAATAGCGTCCGAGACGGGATATTCGGTGTCCACGGTGTCGCGTGTACTCACCGGCCAGGCAGAGAAATTCCGCATCAGCAAGAAGGCGATTGACTTGATTTCAGAGACTGCCCGCAGGCTCAATTATCAGCCGGACCTGGTGGCGCAGACGCTGCGCACAAAGCAGTCCAGGACCATCGGCCTTCTGGTGCCCGGCATCGACAACCCGTTCTTCGCAACCTTGGCAGGAATTATCATCAAGTTGCTTGGAGACCGTGGCTATCACACTCTGCTGGCCGATTCCCGCGAGGCGGAGGCAGAGGAGGAGCAGGCGTTGCAGATGTTCCTTGGGCGAAAAGTGGACGGCATCATCACGGTGCCGGTGTCGTCTTCGGCGGCCCGGCTTGAGCAGATAAGCCAGCAGACGCCTGTCGTGCTTATAGACCGTCACTTCAGCAAGACAAACCTCCCGTATGTCTGCACCGATAATTATGTGGGGGCAAGGATGGCGACAGAATACCTTCTGCAGCACGGCTACAAGCGCATTCTGGCTATTCAGGGCGTACGCTCATCTATGCCAAATCAGGAGCGTCTGCGCGGTTTCAAGGATGCCTTGAAAGGGGAGGATGTGATATATGAGGCGGTTGGTGATGCCTTTTCCGTAGAGAACGGACACGATGAGATTGTCAGGGCTTTTGGCGGGAATGGCTCACGGTTCGACGCTGTCTTTGCCTTCAGCGCCACGATACTGCTGGGTGCAATAGACGCTTTTCGCGAGCTCAACATAAAAGTGGGTGAAGAGGTCGGAATCATTTCATACGACAACAACGGTTTCCTGGACTTTCTGGATCCCGCCATTACCCGCGTGGAGCAGCCTCTCCGGGAGGCCTCGGAGCTGGCTGTGGAGACACTCTTTTCAATTATGGAGGCCCGCCGTGAGGGTCGTTCTGAGCCGGAGGTCCTCCAGCGGCTTATTCCCCCGACACTGGTGGTGCGCTCCAGCTGCTGAGTGCTGCCGCGAAGTACAAAAATGCTGGCAGAAATACCCATATAAACTGCCGCGAAGTACAAAAACGCTGGCACAGTTGTACTTCGCGCCACTGAAAGGCTACTGAAGGGACAAGGGTTTCCGGGTAATGATTTCTACAAAGTGAGCCTTGATGGCTTCTGCCTGTTCCGGGGTAACTGAGAGGTAGCGGTGGCGGCCGTCGCTCTGCGGGGTGAAAGTGGTTAGCCCATCTTCGCTCACATCAATAATTCCGGGTTCCGAAACGGTGAACCATTCCGCCCCCTCCACTGCATAGAGGGTCGCCGTCAGATCCCAGCACGGCCGGTCGTGCGGCATTGGGCAGTAGGCCAGATAGCCTTCGCGCATCGGGTGGGGGATGCCCCAGTCCAAATCCTTTTCTATACTTTCGCCCGGGTAGCAAATTGCCGCACCGACCTCAAACGGCGAAGTCACAATCTCAGTGGGCCAGCCGGCAAACACTTTGCGGCTGGCGGCCAGGTCACCGCTGATATTGAATTCCGCGTTGGGGGCGGTGAACCAGCCGCCCATTGTGGTCAGTGAAATGACTTTTTTCTCTATCAGTTCGCAGTCGCTTTCCAGCAGGGCGCCGAGGTTGCCCAGAAAGCCTACGGAGATGATCTTCACCGACTTGTCGGGCATCTCCGAGAGAAGTTGCCGATATAGCGACACCGCGTCGGGCAAGGTGTCATAGCGCGGCATACTGCGGGCAAACAGCGGCTGTCCGGCATCATCTTTCATATCGGAAATAACCTGTGCGAAATTGACACCGCCGGTCTTGGCGGGAGCATCACCGCATCGCACTCCTATTGGCACCTGATGCCCATAGAAGGTATTCATAATGTCGACAAACTCAGCGGGCGTGGTGCCCTCCTTGTTTATCATAATGGCCAGCAGATTCACTTTGCCCTCATCGACCCATTTATAGAGCATATCCAGCGCCATGGCATCGTCTATGTCGTTGCCCATATCGGTTTCGAAAATAATGTTCACCGGAGCTGGCGTATCAAGTGTGCCATGGCACGAAGGCAGCAGCAGCAACACTGCTGCGGCAAGTGCGAAAAAGCGCGAAAACAAGTTCATTGGATACAGATTAATACAGTACCCAAAGTTAGCAATTATTCTACCGACTCGTTCAGATCAATCAAATTGTTGAGCAACGCATAAACGGTGAGGCCCGCAACGGAGCGGATGCCGGTCTTGCGGCTGATGTTCTTGCGATGGGTTATCACTGTGTAGGTGGAGATGTTGAACCGGTCGGCTATCTCTTTGTTTTGCATACCCTTGGCCACGCACACCAGAATCTCTTTTTCGCGGGCAGAAAGCAGGCCGTTCTCTGATTTCTTGCTCTGGACGGTGTCCTGTATTGCTTCCATCACCTTGCGGGATATGGCAGCAGGGGCATCGTACAAAGATACTACTGCGTCGTACTGGTGCAGATAGTCTTCATCGCAGAGGCTGGTCTGGAGCGCCACAACAGGAGCATCGCTATATTCTGCTATTATCTGTCGGGCGATGTCCATCTCCCCGCAGCCGAACACAGAAGGGTCCAGAACTATGGCGTCGGCATAGATGTTCTTCAGCTGCTCGTCGCCCTCGCGGGGAATGTGGTGCATTATGCCCGTCACAAAAAAGTCGCCGGACTCCTCTAGAATATCCTTGATGCCCCGCGAAACAATTTCGGAGGGGATAATTAGCATCAGTTCTTTCCGGCCGGTTCTCATTTTGCACTCCCCTCCATTCTGCGGATTAGCGGCATAAGCACGTTATCTTCTATAGATTCGTGTCTCAGGAGGTCGTCCCGCAGGTTGTATATGAAAGAAACCGTCTCCATAACTTCACCGCCGTCGCAATCGTCCGGCAGATACTTCATTACGATGTTTTTAAGATCGTCTATCTTCTCGTCTATGTCTCCGTGGATATCGGAAAGCGTGTCGTGGCGGGAAGTGCGGTTGGTGGCGAGGGTTTTCACATAGGGGAAGACATTCTGCTCTTCAAACTCGAAGTGCCGCTCCAATTCCCGCTTATAGCCTGTGAAAAACTCCCAGATGATCTCTCTTGAGCGGTCCTGTACCCGGCTCAAGATCCTTTGAAGATGCTCTTCGAGGGTGGCCAGGGCGGTGTCGGTGTACCATTTGTGGGAGAGTTTCAGATACTTGAGAAGGTCCTCGGCGTTGATGCGGTCCAGAATGTCATCGCTGGGGCGGTATCCTTTGAAGGTATACACCCTGCATAACAGCAGGAATGTGGTTTCGTCTACATTATACCTGTTGCAGAGGTCAGAGACGGTAGATTCGCCAAAGCCAAGCTTCATTCCGAGCCGCGTCAACACTCCCAGCAACCTGTAGTTGAGGTCGATAAGGGCGGCAACCTTCATTTTGCCCGACAACTGAGGCAGTTGCTGGGCGGTATGGGCGTTCGTTTTCATAACACCCTCAAAGGTAGAGATAATATTAGAGAGCATCAACAAAGCTTATTACTGCGTCGCGATCTTCTTTGCTCAGATTGTAGAACTGCTCTGCGCTGGAATATGCATCGCTCTGCTTGCTGTAGCCGTGCCACATAATGGCTTCAAGGGTATTGCGGGCGCGGCAGTCGTGCAGGCGGTCGCCGCGGCCGGTATTGGTCTGGGAAAGCCCGCGACCCCAGAGCGGAGTGGTGCGGCACCACGTGCCGTGGATGTCGTTTATCATAAACAAACGGTGGTGGATCAAGTCGGTGTAGGGGTAAATAACCTGATTCTGATAGCGGGGCAGCGGCTTGTCGGCAATAATCTTGGGAGCCCAGTAGTTATCTTCTTTTGTCTCCCAGCGGGGGCGGTGACACTGGGCGCAGCCCATCTTGCCAAACAGGGCCTTGCCTCTCTGAACCTCAGGCTTCTGGAGATTCCGGGCGCGGGGGATTGCCAGGCCGCGGTGCCATACCATAAAGTTGTAGTACTCACTGTCGCTCATCTCGTCTTCACCTCCCCATGCATCCACGAAATACTTGGTATATTCCTCGGCGTCCGAGCCCTTGTTCAGCCCCAGCAGATGTTCTACCAGATAGGATATATTCTCTCTGGTGCCATCGCCGTAGAAAGGAGCCAGATATTTAGGCAGCTGTCCTGCATCGCCCTTCTCTTTAATGTAGCTGATTACAGATTCGGTAGAGCCCATTTTCTTGGCCCAGGCCTTGGTGGTGTATAAATAGCGGCGGTCGCGACGGGTGACATTGGTGATGTTCCAGATGGCATTGGCGCCGGCTCCGTCCTGAAGACTGGCGCGCGTCATGGCATAGGTGAAGCGTTTCAGTGCCTTGGTGCCCGCCTCAACCGGCGTTCCATCGGCAAGAGCGCCTTCGGCGAGAGAATACATAGCGCCGGGAGCGAAGTCGTCTGCTGCGCTGTCCCAGAAATTAGGGTTCAACTCCACGAACTGCGCCTCTTTCTGGTACTGTGCCTTGATGCTGTCCTGAGGGATTGCGTCTATCAGGCCGGTGCCGGGGATACCGATGGTAGATTCCAGACGGAATGCCACGGGACCGGTCTCATAAGGGGTAGGATCGGTGTTGAAGGCACACTCGGGAATATAAACTTCGGGATAAATGAGCTGATATTTCTCCCCGTCTGCAAACTCCATGGGAATACCGCTGGGCATTGAAGCCACCGGCAGCCAGTTGATGGAGATTTGCTCTTCGTCGATAGGAGGGAGGAACGGCTTTACAGCCATAGTCTGGGGCATACCGGTAACTTCGGCCACGTAGGGGCCGTCGTTGCTGTTGGCACCGTCTGAAGGATGATATACTACCAGCAGATAGCCGTTGCCGCGCGAGCGGACGGTATTCGCCTCATAGCTGCTCTGCCACTGGCCGTGGCCGTATCCGGGATGGCAGTCCAGGCAGGACTTGCGCACCATAGCCGGGCCGAGGCCGTCGAACGGCTCGTTGGTGTAGGTGAAATCTCTTTCAAAGAAGGCTTCGCCAAAATTGAAGGCGGTGGTCAGACCCTGCATAGTAACCGCGGGTGTCTCGTCTTCGTAGCTGCCTGCCAGGACATTGTTGGTGGTGCCAAGCTCTCCGCCGGGATACCATTCAGAAGCATCAAAGTTTCCGACGCTCTTGCCTATGTAATCTTTCTCTCCGATACGTGCCTGCTCGGGATTGTCGTGTGTGCAGGCTACAGTCAGCAGCATCGCTGCCAGTGCGATAAAAGAATAACGTACTCTCATTATCAACAAATAAATTAGTCTTTGATGTCAGAGGCGGCTTTGCCCAGAGCGTCATTAAGTTCGCTGATGGCGTCTATGGCAGTCTCCACGCATTTTGCCTTGGGATCATCTACAAATGCCTTTCCGCTGCCTATGCAGGCGTCAAGTGCATTCAGGGCTGCTGCCAGCTTGCTTTCCAGCACGGCAGCATCTTCTTTATGGTGTTTCTTGAGGAAAGACATCAGGGAGTTGTTCTTTGCCTCGGATGCACCTGTAGATCCATACAGGCTATACTGGATAGAGAGGATATTGTCCTTGAAATCCACAAAAGACTTTTTGCTGTAGGGGCTTTCTATATAGCTGGGGTCCTCTCCGGAAAAGGCCATACCCATCTTGCTGGAGAATACCTCATTGGCAATGTTGGCGCAGCCGGCGTCTATGATTGTCTGGGCAACCTGCTGCCAGGTGGCATAAGTGCTTCCGGCGGCGGTTGCACCCAGCATATTCTCGCCATAGGTGCGGTCGGTGCCATTCACGGTGCAGTTGCGTTCTGCCGCCTCCACTGCATCTTTCTGCTCCTGGGGTGCAGCGGGATTCCAGGATACATTGAGCTGATACAGGGCGGTCATAAGGTCTTCTGCAACAGCCGCGGCAAAAATAATCTCTTCTTCTCCGGTTACGCCGGTGCCTTTGAACTCAGTGGCTGTTTCTTCTGCCTTGAGGGATGCCAGAGTGCGGTTTTTGCCATCGCGGAAAAGAATGAATTCGATACCGTGGAAACCCAGCGCTGACTCGCCTATAAGGTCTATGGCATCCATACCCTCTTCTGCAAGTTTTTCTACAGCGGCTTTGTTGCTCAGGTTTATGGCAAGCCTTGAGGCGTCAAGCGGCCAGGAGTCGATATGAGGGTCAATGCTGAAGTCTGTGGCTGCACCAAATAGGAATGCCTCGGAGGCCTCCCAGAGGGCGCGAGCCGCAAGAAAGTCGGCACAGGCCTTGTCTATGTCACCCTGGCTCAGGGCATTCACGCCTTTGCTTTTCATAGCGTCAAGATCTTCGTAGAGATCCTTCCCGGCTTGGGCAAGGGAGCCGTAGGTGGCATAAACCACATCGGGCACATAGCCCTCTACAGCGGTTTTAATCTCTTTTTCATAGGCTGAAATCTCGCCCGATTCAATAGGATTGCAAGCGCCCAGCACGGCTGTGCCGAGCGCTGCAATTGAAACAAAAACTATAACACTAACCTTTTTCATTATGATTGTTGTTTTATTCGATTATCTGTTGAAAAAACCCATATAAGCCACCCCTAACGAAATGGAAGGCTCGGGATTATACTCGCTCTTGAGAAAGCGGTGTGAGTATTCGCACTTGACGGCAATCTGCTCTACCGGCATATAATTTATACCGGCCGCTATGCGCACCTTTTGCGTGTATGTGGCACTTTGCTGCCCTTCTGCCGGGATATAAGGATTATAGGCTTCGCCGCGGCCAAACACATACAGCTTCTGGCCATCGGTGCGCAAGTTGAACCAGGGGAGAATATCATAACCCGCCTCGATGCCGGCCGCATAGGCTGCTTTGCCCACCGGCGACGATGAGTAAGGCGAATCGTTTGCCGCACGCACTGCCTTGGCCTTGCTTATGGCGGCACAGTCGCCCAGAAGCGCATAATCGGCATTGCCGCGCACAGTCAGGCGCCGTCCTTTATAAACAAAGTCAAACGAGCCTATCCCCAGAGGACCGCGGACTTTGTCGTAGGTCAGGCCTTCGCCGTGAAGGTCGTTGGGGTAGGTGTTATGCATCGTGTTTCCAAAGTAGCCGCTCAGGCTTAGTCGCAGGTTTCGGACAGAGTAATTGTCTATGCGTGCGGCAAAGCCATAGGTGTTGGCAACTTTGAATTCGTATGGGCTTCCGGCGCCTTTCTTTATGAAATTGTCGGTGTTGAACATAAAGCCGTCCAGACCGGCCACCATAAGGGCTTCGTAGCGCCAGGCTCCGGCGCGGCCCCAAAGGCTAATGCCGGTGTCGTGCCAGGTAGAGGGGAATATGGTGTTCTCTCCCTCGGGGCGATATACCGTAAAAAAGTTAAGCGGCTCGTGAGAATTGTTCAGACCGCCCACAGGCACAATAATGTGACCCATACGCAGGTTCAGCTGAGGCAAAAACGATTTCTGAATCCAGAACTGCTCCAGCTCTACCTCGCCGCCTTTCTCAATTTCCTGTTCGAATTCGCCGGCTTCTTCGTATTCGCGCTCCAGGGCAGCACCGGTGCCGGTATGCTCAAACTCTATCTCGCTCTGCATGGTCCAGCCCTTGCCAAAGTCGTAACCAATATAGATTACTGCGTGGGGAATGTCAAACCGGCCGTGTCCGGGCGCGTCTTTGTATTTTGAAGGCTTGGCATAAAGGTAAGGGCTGTCGTTATAGAAATTGCGGGTAAGCGCCACCTCTCCGTATCCACCCACCGTAAGACGCTCTTTTGGGGTTGTTTGCGCGTTTGCCTCACATATACACAGAAGAAGAAATGCGGCAGCCGCCGCCACCTTTGCCATCAGTTTCATAAGATTTGCGATAAATCTGTTTTGACTGAGGCAAAAGTAATGCGGGCCGTGCCTGCATACAATCCCTAAAAATGGTTATTCTATCTTAGCTGTTGTGGCTGGTCTTGCGCCGGATCTTTATTTTGACAACTACCGGACGGTGGTCGGAAACCTCGCTGTAGTCTATGATTCCTGTGGGGAGGGTGTTGTCCAGAACTTCTACTTCAGGCGCGCCATTATAGCAGAATACATAGTCCAGGCACATTGTGGGAGTGTTGCTGGGCCAGCTGAGAACCGGCGCCGACAGCCTGGTCCAGTAGCGGTCCATCTCGTTTATGGTGGCGGTGCCGGGGTCGGTGTTGAAGTCGCCGCACAGAATCACCGGCTTTTCGTAGCCGTCATAATGCTCTCCGAACCATTGATTCAGGTACACCGCCTGCTCGTATGACGGCTCTCCCGGAGGGCCAAAGTCCAGGTGGGTGGCGCAGAACACAATGTCTTCTGTCTCAATCACAGCCACGCTGCGCGGCTCGTGGCCGCTGCCCTGCGGGATGGGCAGGGTATATTCGTCAAGCAGAGGTTTCTTGCAAAGGGCGCCGTTGCCATAGCCGCCGCCGGCAAACTTGAAAGCCGAGGCAAAGTGCTGGCTCCAGCCGCCAAGCTGTTCGGCCAGATCCTTCATCTGGTTGTTGCTGTGGCGCTGGTTGCAGCTGTCCACCTCGTTCAGCCCCACAAAGTCGGCGCCGGTCTCCTGTATAAAGCGGGCGATGTCGCCAAGCCGGTCTCCGCCGTGGCCCATATTGGCCACATTGTAAGAAATCAGCGTCAGGAAAGTCTCTTCGTAGGTATCCTCCGGCGGGGTGTCGGGAATGTCCGGCGTCTCCGGCGTTTCCGGAGTGTCGGGCTCTACAACCTCTTTCCCGTCTTCCGGATCCGGCTTCGGGGTCTGGCATCCCGAGGTCGAGGCAACCATCAGGATTAATGTGAACAGATGAAGGAGATAGCGCATATCTGTAATTATTTCCACACGATTCTGGCGCGGGCAAAGTCGCCTTGTGCGCCGCGGGCGGCGAACAGCGTGCTGCCGTCTTCCATCTCTTCAAAATGGACTGAGACGGGCTCGCCGTAGAGCACCTCTTTCATATAGATTATCTCCAGGCGGGCGATTTTCCTCTCATAGAGCATCTCTACGGGGCAGCTGTCCAGCATCCACTGCAGATACTGCATAGAGTTGGTGTGGCCGTTATAGTCTATGTCGCTGTAAGATACGGTGAGGCTACGGGAGGCTTCGCCGCCCGCTTCGGGCAGTTTGCCGGGAAGCGCCACCGGAACAGGCTCGGGGTTGACCACCCCGGCGATAGTGGTGTCGGCGGTGATATTCACTGGCCGGCGGGTGGCCAGATTGATGATGGTCCATTCTGATGTAGCGTAGCCGATGGTTTCTCCGGCAGAGTTGCGTACCACAAAATTTCTGGTGGTGAGCATCCGGTTTACGCTGCCCACCCAGGTCTCTATGCTCACGGTTTCCTCTTCTGCCGGCATAGTGTCCATCTCCACGGCAAATTTGAGAAGCACCCAGCTCACGCTGCCGCTGTCAATAAGTTTCAGCGCCCCGAAACCGCGGTCGTTGGCGGCGTTGTAGGCCACATTCAGCAGCATTCTTTCCAGCGCCACCGCCCTGAAATGACGGCGTCCGTCCAGATCTTCAGGCAGAACGGTATAGCTGTATGTATTTGTAAGAGATTTGTCCATAGCAATAGCAAATTTATATCTTTGTAGTAGGATTTCAAACGAAATGAAGGAGATAATTTGCACATTGGACACGCTGGATGCCGCAGCCGGAGAGTTTCTGGAGGCGATTGGCGACAATACGATAATCGCTTTCTACGGCCACCTCGGGGCGGGTAAAACCACTTTTATCAAGGCCATCTGCGACCGGCTGGGGGTGGAGGACAACGTCTGCAGCCCGACTTTCACCATAGTGAACGAATATCAATCGGCCGCCGGCGAGCCGGTTTTCCATTTTGATTTCTACAGGATTGACTCTTTGAAAGAGGCGCAGGACCTGGGGCTGGACGAGTATTTCTACAGCGGCGGCCTTTGCCTTATGGAATGGCCAGAAAAGATTGCGGAGCTGCTCCCCGAAGATACCGTGGAGGTTCGCATAGATCCGATAGACGAAACCACAAGACGCATCACGATATGTTCGTAGGGGTCATTTCAGATACTCACGGCACCTTTGCCGATGATGTGCGGCGCTTTCTGGAGCCGGTGGACGTGATTTGGCACGCGGGCGACTTCGGCGGCATTGAATGTGCCGACGAGATAGCCACCTTCAAGCCGCTGATAGGCGTATACGGCAACTGCGACGGCGGCGACGTGCGGCTCAGTTATCCGCTTCAGCAGGTCTTTATGGCAGAGGACGTGAAGGTGGCGATGACCCACATCGGCGGCTTCCCCGGCCGCTACGACTGGGAGGCCTACAACCTGATTACCCACAACAAACCCCGCATTTTCGTGTGCGGACACTCGCATATCCTGCGCGTGATGGGCGACAAGAAATTGGGCGTGATGGTGTTCAACCCCGGAAGCTGCGGCTTCCAGGGAATCCACACCGTGCGCACTGCGCTGCGCTTTCACATAGACGGCAGCGACATACACGATATGGAAGTGGGGGAGTGGAAACGAACTGAAGCCTGCTCATAACCATATGGAACTGTTCTTCTCAAGAGAAATCGCCTCTGGCGCACGCGAACTGGACCGGCAGGAGTCGGGCCACTGCATCAAGGTGCTGCGCCACCGCGCCGGCGACACGATGCACGTGATAGACGGCTGCGGCAATCTATACGAATGCCGCATAGTCTCTGCCGACCCGTCAGCCACCGGTTTCGAGGTGGTAAGCGTTGTGGAGGGCTACGGCTCGCACCCCTACAGGCTCACTATGGCCGTGGCGCCGCCCAAGAACATAGACCGTTTCGAGTGGTTCTGCGAGAAGGCCACAGAGATAGGGGTGGACGAGATTGTGCCGCTGGTGGGTGACTACAGCGAGCGCAAGGTCTTCAAAGGCGACCGCTGCGAGCGGATAATAGTATCCGCCGCCAAGCAGAGTCACAAGGGGGCTGTTCCCTCGCTGGCGCCGCTGACCCCCGTCCGGGAGCTCCTGAAGCGTGAATTTGCCCCCGGCGTGCGCAAGTTTATCTGTTATTGCAGCGAGGTCGAAGGTGCTGCCAAAATCCATATCCGCGAGGCTCTGGCCACCGCCGGAAGCGCTTCGGGCCAGACCGATGCGGCCCTGCCCGAATTCGTGGTGATGATAGGCCCCGAGGGCGACTTCTCCCGCGAGGAGATGGCCCTTGCCGTGGAGTGCGGCTGGCAAGTCATTTCCCTTGGCGACAGCCGCCTGCGCATAGAAACCGCCGCCCTGGCAGCCACCGCCGCAGTGTACCTGAATTGTCAATAAATCACTATATATGAAAAAGTTAGCTCTATTAATAGCCATTGCATCCATTTGCTTTGGATGTGGGCAGAATGCCCCTAAAAACCAGAAAGCGGATATGAACAATCCCGTTATTGAAACCATTATGTCTCGCCGCTCTATACGGCACTATACAGACCAGCCTGTGGCGCGCGAGCTGCTGCAGAAAATTGCGGAGTGCGGCGTGAATGCCCCCAACGCTATGAACCGTCAGCAGTGGGAAGTGCGCATCATAGACAGTCCCGACTATTTTGACGGCCTCACCAAGGTCCTGGACGGGACGGCGCCTTTCCTCTCCAGCGACGGCGATCCCAAGTACCGCAACTGCCTGCGCAACGCCACCGCGGCCATAGCCGTGGCCTGCCCTGACGACGAGTCGGGTATGTGCCTGGTGAATGTTGGCCTGCTGTGCGAAAACGTCTGCCTGGCAGCCAAATCGCTGGGTCTGGGTTCGGTAGTTATGGCCGGCCCGGTAATGATGATGAACAGCATTCCCGAGGCCAAGCCGTTCATAGACAGGCTGGGTTTCAGCGAAGGCTATAAGCTCCGCATCATCGTGGGCCTGGGTTATCCCGACGAGGACCCTGAAGCCAAACCCCGCGACCTCGGCAAGATCAAGTTCGTGGATTAGCCGTTGCGCCAGGGGCAGCTTTGCCTTTTGGTTTGCACCAAGCGCATTATGCTTGGCTGGAAAGCATCTGGGGCAGGGTGTTGGCGCTTGGTGCGGCCTATCAGGCGTTACCGAGCGTGAAGGTTGTGGCTGTACGCGCCTGAGGGTGCGTCTGCCGCGCTTGGTGAAAATCTTTTCCTGAAAAGTCTTGACAAGGGCTCGTGCCGGTTGTATATTTGTGGTGAGCAGCCATAAGCGGCGGCGGATTTGTGCGAATGAATATCAGTAATGACCTGCTCGCGGAGCTTTCACGTGATCTCGGGCTCGATGTTCCCTTTGTCAAGGGGCAGACAATTTCGGTCAATAAATGCTGGCATTTTTATACCAACGGTGCCGACGTTGATGCGATGTTCTATGACGAGGCAGACTTTGTGAGCGCGATGAACCGCATCTTTGTCACCCGGTTGGGCTTTAAGGTTGTTATACTGGCTTTTACTTTGATGGACACCCACGTGCACTTTGTGTTGTATGGGGAATTGGAAGAGTGTGTGCGGTTTATGAAAGAGTTCATCAGACTGACGTCCCAGCATATTGAACACCGGCACGGAGAGCAGAAAAAGCTGTCAGAGGTAAATGTGAGCTATCAGCCGATAACAGATGACAGATATCTCAAAACGGTTATCTGCTACACCCTTAAAAATGCTCCAGTGGGCGGATTGGGCTTCAATGCCCTGGACTACCCTTGGTCCAGCGGCCCGTTATATTTCAAAAGAGCGGGGTTATGGTGTTCGCCGGCGTGGGATGCACCGCTGGCTCCCGGCAGTTATCGTTTGGAGCAGATCGGGTTTAACGAGAGGCGAACTGTTCTGCAGACTAGAAAGAATATCCCGCTGGACACCCTTATGATCTGACAGTTGGTTTTCCCGGGCGAGTATGTGGCGGTAGAAGTAGTTGAACGCCTTTTCAAAACCTGCCGTAGCTTCAACTTCTTTATGTGTAGTTCCAGAGAAGATGACGTTGAGTCCCGTGGAGGCTGCCTGTCTCAGCTGACGATGCCCATTCAGGAACTTCGCCAGCATAAGCGCCAGGTGTGTGCAGAGCTGTTCGGTACCGAAAAAACCAATTGTCTGGAGATGACTCAGAGACTCAGGCTTGCCAGGGCCCTTCGGTCCCGATACAATTGCTCTCCCAAGCAGATTGCCAAGGTCTGCGGCCTGGTCTATAATGACGTAAAAGATAGATTGTAGCTATAATCTGCATTTCACCAGGCGTGGGGACCACTGTTAGATGATACGCTGAGCCTATCGTTTGCGCTCGGTGCCATCAGTTTGGCCTCACCTAGCGTGGTGTATGGCGATAGACATCGCTCTAGCCAAGGCCGTTGCGCCAGGTGAAAAACAAAAAGATGAAAAAACCTAATTGACCCCCACCAAATCGCGCAGCTCAGTGTCGTCATAGCCCTTGCAGCCGGCAACCGCCATAAGCGCAACGGCCAGTATCGCAGACAAAAATCTTTTCATATGCGTAATCAAGAAAGTTCAATATGGCTTATTCCACAACCTCGCACAGCAGGGTGGCGGGGGTGCAGTCTTTCACGAGGACGGTGACATATTCGCCGGTCTTATGGCCGGCGGCGGGGAATACGCACGCCTTGTTCTGGCTGGTGCGGCCCATAAGATCGGAAGCGGACTTTTTGGAAAAACCTTCTACCAGAACCTCAAAGGTCTTGCCCACGTCGCGGCGGTTGCTCTCCAGGGAGAGCTCACCCTGCAGGGCGATGACCTGTTCCAGACGGGCTGTCTTGACCTCTGGCGGAACGTCGTCGGGGTAGTGGCGCTGGGCCAGAGTGCCGGGGCGTTCGGAGTACTGGAACATAAAAGCCGCGTCAAATTTCACCTGGCGGAAAAGATCCAGCGTATCCTCGAAATCAGTTTCCGTCTCGCCGCAAAAACCGGTGATGACATCTGTGGTGATGGCGCAGTCGGGCATTATCTCGCGGATGCGGGCCACCCGATCCAGATACCACTCGCGGGTGTGGCGGCGGCGCATTTTCTCCAGCATTGCGTTGCTTCCCGACTGGACCGGCAGGTGGATATGCTTGCAGATGTTGGGGTAGGCGGCCATTGTGAGCAGCACCTCGTCTTTCATATCTTTGGGGTGCGATGTGGCAAAGCGTACGCGCACCGAAGGCGAGAGCCGGGCCACCATCTCCAGCAGTTTCGCAAAGGAGACGTCGCCGAACTTGTATGAATCCACATTCTGTCCCAGCAGGATTATCTCTTTGTAGCCGGCGTCAATCACTTCGCGAGCCTCCCGAAGGATGCTTTCGCAGTCCCGGCTGCGCTCGGCGCCGCGGGTGTAGGGCACCACGCAGTAAGAGCAGACGTTGTTGCAGCCGCGCATTATGGAGATGTAGGCGCTCACGCCGCCTGCGTCCATACGCACCGGCGAAATATCGCCGTAGGTCTCTTCGTGGCTGAGCAGGGTGTTGATCTGCTTGCTGCCGGTGGCGCGGATGCTCTCCAGCAGGCGCGGCAGGTCGCGGTAGGCGTCGGGGCCGGCCACCAGATCCACCGCCGGATGCTCCAGCAGCTTCTCTTTGAGCCGTTCTGCCATACAGCCGATAACTCCCACCACCAGGCTGGGATGCTTTTTCTTTTCCAGACGGAAAAAGTCCAGCCGGCCCAGGATGCGCTGCTCTGCGTTGTCGCGTATGGCACAGGTGTTTATCAGCACCAGATCGGCAAGGGAAACTTCCTTGCAAAGTACATATCCGCTTTTTGAAAGAATCGCCAGCACAACCTCGCTGTCATTGACGTTCATCTGGCAGCCGTAGGTCTCTATCAGTACTCTGGGCGCAATGGTATAGTTATTGTTCATCTGCTCTCAAAAATTACACCGCTAAGTTAGTTTTATTTATTATCTTTGCCTTGAGATGAAGAGATTTTTAGCAATTATACTGGTGGCGCTGGCACTGGCTTCCTGCAAACCCATACAGGAGCAGATAAATGTCAATGACTGGTCCATAGAGAGCCTAGACGGCCTGTCGCTGGCCCAGAAGCAGTTGAAACTGGGCACCAGCCTCACGCTGGATGCCGACAACGCCTCCTGCCAGGATATCTCCATCTCAAAGCTGTTCGCAGAGGTCTTCAATAAAAACGGAAAGAGGGTGGCCACAATAGAGCTTGGAGGCGAGAAGGGCGACCCCAATCCCACGCTTCACCGCCGCACCAGCGAGAAGGTCACAGTGCCGCTGCTGGTGGGCTTTGACAACCCGCTGTCGGCCATCACCCTGGCCTCTATGTCCATAGAAGAATATGCCGAAAAGGGCTACACCGTGACCTACGACTGCACCCTCAAGGCGGGTATCTTTTCCAAGCGTTTCCGGGACGCGAACGTGCCGGTAGCCACTCTTGTAAAAATGTTTGAAAAATGAAAAAGGCAATAATAGTGATACTGGCGCTCGTGGTGTTCTCCTTCGCGTCCAACGCGCAGGACACTACGGCTGTCCGCCCCGGCAAGCTGGTGATAGACCAGACGCAGGCGGTGCAGAAGGCTATGTCCACGCATATTTCCCGCAACGCCAGTCGCCGCCAGAGCGGCTATCGCATCCGCATCTTCTTTGACAACAAGCAGAATGCGCGTGTGATGTCAGAAAAGGTTGCCGCCGGTTTCAAGGCGCAGCACCCCGGCGTGAGCGTATACCGCGACTACGAAAATCCTTATTTCAAAGTCACCGTGGGTGATTTCCGCACCAAAGAGGACGCCCGCAAGTTCTTGAATTCCATAAAAGGCTCTTATCCCTCCGGTTTTATTGTAAGGGAGCGGATTAACTATCCTACCACAATGTAGCTATGGCCAAGCAGGGACTTTCACAGGAATTGAGGCAGACCCAGCGTCTGTCGCCGCTCCAGATACAGACCATCAAGCTTCTGGAGCTGCCGACACTGGAGCTGGAGCGCCGCGTGCAGCAGGAACTGGAAGAGAATCCTGTGCTGGACGAGGCTGTGGACGAAGAGAAGGATCCCGAAGATGACTCCCCCAAAAACGTATCCCTTTCTGAATACGGCAACAGCGACCCGACTCCCTCGTACAAGCTTTATGTAAACAATCAGGGCAAGGACGAGAAGCCCCAGTACAATACCTTCTCGGTTAAGGAAAGCCTGCAGCAGAGCCTGGAAAACCAGTTGGGCTATTGCCAGCTGGACGAGCGCAGTATGCAGATTGCCCGCTTTATGATAGGTATGCTTGAAGAGGACGGCTACCTGCGCCGCGACCTCGAGAGCCTAAGCGACGACATCCTTTTCAAACTTGGAATAGAGACCAACGAAGAGGAGCTGGAAGGAATCCTGAAGGTGATACAGGGCTTCGAGCCGGTGGGTATCGCCGCCCGTGACCTGCAGGAGTGCCTGCTGCTCCAGCTGGATGTGGACAACCCCACAGAGAGCCAGGCAAACGCCCGCCGTATAGTGGAGGAGTGCTTTGACGCCCTGGCCAAGAAGCACTACAGCAAGATATCCCAGAAGCTGAACATCACAGAAGAGCAGCTAAAGAGCGCAATAGACGAGATAGTCCGCCTGAATCCAAAACCGGGCGGCCAGATAGACGACACCTATTCCGATCAGGCACAGCAGATTGTCCCCGACTTCATACTGGAGCTCAAAGACGGCGTGCCGGTGATCACGATGCCCCGCTTCAACATCCCCGAGCTCAGGGTCAACAAGAACTATGCGGAGCTGCTGATGCAGGCCGCCAGCCAGAGTTCCCGCCAGGAAAAGGAGGCCATCTCGTTTGTCAAGTCCAAGCTCAATTCTGCAAAATGGTTTGTAGAGGCCATCAAGCAGCGCCAGAAGACCCTCCAGAACACTATGAATGCCATAGTGGCCTTCCAGTACGACTATTTCATAGACGGCGATGAGACCAAACTGAAGCCGATGGTGCTCAAGAACATTGCCGACAGCACCGGCCTGGACATTTCCACAATCTCCAGGGTGGTGAACTGCAAGTACGTCCAGACACACTTCGGCATCTATCCACTGAAGTACTTCTTCTCAGAAGGCCTTGTGACCAAGTCGGGAGAGGAGGCCTCCACCCGCGAAATCAAGGCCATCCTCACAGAAAGCATAGATTCAGAGGACAAGCACAAGCCTATGACAGACGAGCAGCTGGTGGATCTGCTGTCTGCCAAGGGCTATAATGTGGCCCGCCGCACCGTGGCCAAATACCGCGAGCAGCTCAAAATCCCTATCGCACGTCTGCGCAAGC
Source organism: Bacteroidales bacterium (assembly GCA_017428035.1). GTDB lineage: Bacteria > Bacteroidota > Bacteroidia > Bacteroidales > UBA932 > Equibacterium. Next base: position 44,781 of record JAFRRR010000105.1, read on the forward strand.
AGATTTAAAACTGTAGAATTTGTCGCCGCCCACAATTATGTGGTCCAGGAGTGCTATGTCCAGCACTTCCGCCGCCCTGCGCAGCTCTGCCGTGCGGCGCTTGTCAGACCGGCTGGGGGCAGGATTGCCACCCGGGTGGTTGTGAATCAGGATGATGCCGCTGGCCAGCTTTTCCACGGCCCGCTTCACCACCATTTTCACGTCAAAAGCAGTGGATGTGACGCCGCCGGTGCTCAGGCGCTCCTTGGCTATAAGGCGGTTGGCCTGGTTCAGGAAAAGTACCCAGCACTCTTCGTGGTCCAGATGGCCTACCAGCGGGGTGATGACCTCCAGCGCGCTGTGGGCGTCGTAGATTATCCTGTCGGTGTCCTTGCCGGCAATCAGGCTCCGCCGCCCCGCCTCAAATGCCGCCATAAGTGTTACGGCCTTGGCACTGCCGATCCCCCGGACCGCCATCAGACTGTCCAGAGAGCGGGTTGACAGTTCGTGCAGGGAGTCTCCCGCACCTTGAAGCAATTCCCTGGCCAGGTCCAGGGCACTTTTGTCGTCCGTGCCGGTGCGAAGCAGTATTGCCAGCAGTTCGGCGTTTGTCATTGCAGAGGCTCCACGCTCGAGCATCTTCTCTCGCGGCCTCTCTTCTTGTCTCCAATCTTTGATGCTATTCCCTTTCATAATGCATATAAAAAAACAAACTCCCCAAATTTGAGGAGTTTGTTTTATAAGGTGGAGACAAAAATCTCAATTTATGCCATTTTGTTGATGTGAAGAGCTATACCGCTTTTCAAATTCGCTGCTTTGTTTTTATGAATGACGTTGGTTTTTGCAAGTTTGTCAATCATAGCGAATACCTTGGGAGCCATCTGCTCTGCGGCTGCCTTGTCTGTGGTGTTGCGGATTGCCTTGATGGCATTCCTTGTGGTGCGTGCATAATACTTGTTATGCAATCTGCGTTTCTCACTCTGACGGAAACGCTTGTCTGCTGATGCGTGATTTGCCATTACTTTAATATTTTATTATTTGGTAGTGGGTAGGAGAATCGAACTCCTCTTCCAAGAATGAAAATCTTGTGTCCTACCGATAGACGAACCCACCGAGAGTCTCCCAAAATTGGGAGTGCAAAGGTATGTAAAAATTGGATATAACCAAATTTAATTTACTTAAAACTGTAGAGAATAGCCTCTACTTGTCTCAAATAATTGCGTTTGTCGTATTTTGGAGCGTATACAAAAGCATCCATAGTGATGATTTCGCTGCCGTCTTCGCTCAAGAAAGAGTGGGAGAGGAAAGGCCCGCCCATAAAGTCGTTGTATGCCTCCCACAGGCCGCGGAGCTCCACAATGTTGCGGTTGTTGAAGTTAAAACTCCTGCTTCCGGGGAAGATGTCGGGATTGAGAATCATATAACTGTTCTCCATTGTGCAGGGGATGTTCTCTTTGGTGATCTCGTTGCGCTTGGCCGCCAGAGCCTCGGGGGTGAGGTCTGCCTCCCCGGTGTAGGGATATTTCCAAAGCAGCACGCTCTGGTTGGTGTAGGTGGTCTCGTAGGATACCCACACAAAATTGCCGGTGGCCTTTTTAATCGTATAGCCCTTGGGGAAGATGGGGCTGCCGCCGATAATCGATTTCACCTGCTGACCGATTTCGGGATTTTCAAAGGAGGTGATGTTGCTTATGATGCGGTTGCGCTCTTTGTTTTCAAGCAAAGACACTATCTTTTCGCCCTTGTCAGCAATGATTTTTGCGGCAGCGGCTGCGTCGGGAGCCTGGATGCCGATGACTATCTGCGGAGTGGCCCACACGTCGCTGAAAGTGGTGAAAGAGCCCTTTTCGTATTTCTTGTCGGTGTCTATCACAATTATGTTGCGGTGCACTTTGAAGACTTTGTTGAAAGCCTGCTGGGGCACGTTGAACAGGTCGTACATAGGCTCCACCTGAGGCAGGTAGGGGACTTCGTCGCTGAGCAGGGTGCGCAGAGTGCTGCCCGGCTCGCTTTCCCATTCGACCTTAGAGCAGACCACCGCCACCTCGCCGGCCTTGCCGCTTATGGTGGGGAGAACCTGTTCGCCGCTGTTTTTGCAGCCTGCAAACAATGCCAGGGCAAGGCTGAGCGCCAGTATTATGGATGTGTTTTTCATATATCGTTATTTGAATAAGCTTCTTATATCGTTTCCAAAGGCCAGCACCATAAGTGCCAGCAGCAGTATCATACCTATGGTCTGCGCCACCTCCAGGAACTTGTCGCTGGGCTTGCGGCCGGTGAGTATTTCTACCAGGATAAAGAGTATGTGGCCGCCGTCCAGCCCCGGGATGGGGATGATGTTGAGCACGGCCAGCATAATTGAGAGCATCGCCGTCAGCGACCAGACGCGCTGCCAGTCCCAGGTGCCGGGGAATATGCGGCCTATGGTGATAAAGCTGCCCACCGACTTGTAGGCCTTGGTTTTGGGCGAGAATATCAGCCCAAGGTCCTTGACGTAGCTGCCGATATAGTTGCAGGCCTTGCGGATGCCGGCGGGGATGGCGGGGAAGAATTTGTATTTGTTGCGGGTGATGTTGAAGAAGTGGGTCAGGTCGCCGTCCAGCATCACCTGGATTTTGCCGGCGGTGTCCACCTGCAGCGCTGCCTGGGCACGGCTGCCAGCGCGGTCCAGATCCAGCAGCACGGAGTCGCCCCGGTGCTGCAGCAGGGCGGCCTGGATGTCCTGTACCAGGAACATCTCTTCGCCGTCCACGGCCACCACCTTGTCGCCCGGCTGCAAATCGGCGCCCTGGTTTATGGACCCTTCCATAAAGCCCTGCACCACAAAAGGATATGCCAGGCCAAACATTCCGGGCGAATTGAGCATCCGGGAGATGTAGCTGTCGTCTATGCTGATGTTCACGGTGTCGGTGCCGCGCAGCACCTTGACCTCGCTGGCGCGGGAGTGCACCAGCTCTATCTGTATCTGTGAAAAGTCTTCTATTTCGCGGCCGTCAATAGAGAGAATCTTGTCGCCGTTGCGGAAACCCATCTCGTATGAGAGGTCGTTGACGGCGATGCCCCAGGTGGCGTCTTCGTTGCGCAGGTATTCCTCGCCCCAGTGATGCAGCACCGCCGCATAAAGGATTATGGCCAGGATAAAGTTGAACAGCACGCCGCCGAACATTATCAGAAAGCGCTGCCAGGCCGGTTTGGTGCGGAGCTCCCACGGCTGGGGCTCTTTGCTCAGCGATTTGGAGTCCTTGGTCTCGTCTATCATACCGGCAATGGCGCAGTAGCCGCCCAGGGGAACCCAGCCGATTCCGTATTCGGTCTGGTCGGGATATTTGCGCCAGTCGTCGTCTGCCAGGGTGCTGAGGTCATAGTCTGGCGGCAGCGGCTCTTCGTTCTTGGCGAAGAACTTGGTGTGCAGCTTGCCCCCGAACTTCTTGCAGCGGAACAGCGAGAACTTGGGATTGAAGAACATATAGAACTGCTCTACCCGGGTCTTGAAAAGCTTGGCAAAGGTGTAGTGGCCCAGCTCGTGAATCAGCACCAGGACAGAAAGGGCAAATATGACTTGTATGATTTTTACAAAAATTACCATCTGGAATGTTTTAAATGTTAGTTGTTTCCCGTGCCAGCGCCATAGCCTGACTGTGGGTAGAGAATATCTCTTCCAGGGTGGGCTTCGCTATGAACGGAGTGCGGAACATAGCGGAAGTAATGACGTCCGGAATAGCGGAGAACGGGATTTTACCTTGCAAAAATGCGGCCACCGCCACCTCGTTTGCGGCATTCATTGCGCAGGCGGCGTTGCCTCCCTTGTCCAGCGCCCTGCGGGCGATTGCCAGGCAGGGGAACCGATCGGTGTCGGGCGCCTCAAAGGTGAGCCTTCCCAGCTGGGCAAAGCTGATACGCTGCGCGTTGAGCTGCAGCCGTGATGGGCAGCTTAGGGCATATTGTATGGGAATGCGCATATCGGGCACGCTGAGCTGGGCAATCACGGCGCCGTCTTGGTACTGCACTGCAGAGTGGATTATCGATTCGGGGTGGATCACCACCTCTATGCGCTCTGCCGGCATATCGAACAGCCACCGCGCCTCTATCATCTCCAGCCCCTTGTTCATAAGGCTGGCGGAGTCTATTGTGACCTTGGCACCCATGTTCCAGCGGGGGTGCTTGAGCGCCTCCTGCGGGGTCATCAGGGCTATTTCTTCTTTGGTCTTGTGCAGGAAAGGCCCTCCGGAGCAGGTCAGCAGCAGCTTTTCTACGTCGCGGTAGCGGCTGCCCTGCAGGCACTGGAATATGGCGGAGTGTTCGCTGTCCACCGGCACTATGCGGGTGCCGTGTTTCTTGGCCAGGTCCATAACAATTGCGCCGGCGGCCACCAGGGTCTCTTTGTTGGCCAGGGCCACCGTTTTGCCCGCCTCTATCGCGGCCACTGCACTGCGCAGCCCCGCAAAGCCCACTATGGCGGCCACCACAATGTCTATGGTGCTGTCACGCACAATGTCGCACACCGAGTCCATCCCGGCAAAGACTTTGATATCCTCGCCGTCCAGGGCGTCGAACACCTCTTGATATTTGTGCTCGTTGCAAATCACCACGCTGCCGGGGTTGAAGGTGCGGGCCTGCTGAATGAGCAGCGCGCTGTTGCTGTTTGCTGTGAGAAGCTCTATTTGGAAGAGGTCGGGATGCTGGCTCACCACGTCCAGGGTCTGGCAGCCTATGCTGCCGGTGGAGCCAAGCACTGCAATATGGATTTTTCCGTCTTGCTGCATATCAGAAGCTGATATATTTTGCGGGGTCGATGGCCTCTCCGGCGTGCCACAGCTCCAGGTGGAGCTGCACTCCGGTGGCCAGGCGGCCGGTGTTCCCCACAATGGCTATGGGGGTTCCGGTCTTGACCTTGTCGCCGGCCTGCTTCAGCAGGCGGTCGTTATGTTTGTAGATGGACACCAGGTCGTTGCCGTGCTGGATTATCATCACGTAGCCGGTGTCTTCGTTATAGCCTGCGCTCACCACAGTGCCGTCCAGTATGCTGTATACCGTGGCGTTCTCGTCTGCGGCGATGTCAATGTACGGATGGTTGATGGCCAGGTTATAGGGCTCGGTGACCATACCCTTGAGCGGGGTAAAGAAGTCCAGTCCCTCCAGCAGGGTGCCGTGGGAGTCGGCCTGGCTCAGGTCAAGCGCGGTCTCCTTTTCCACTATTCCGCGCAGGATGGAATCCTGCTTCGCATACATTGTGGCGTACATATCGGTCTCGCCGGTGGCGCTCTGCAGGGCGGCGATGCTGTCCAGGTCCATAGCCTCGCGGCCGCTCATCACACGCTGGATGTTGCCCACCTGGAAGGCCCAGAGCTGCACCAGGCGCTCAAGGGAATCTATCTTGAGCCGGTTTTCCAGCGCCGCTTCGCGGGTGGCACGGGTGGGGTAGCCGCGTATTGTGCGGCGCAGAGGGGTGAAATCTATCAGGAGATAGGTCGCCACCGCCACCAGCGCTATCAGTATATAAGTTTTTCTATTTTTTGGCATAATGACTAAATTTGCGGCCGATGAACAGAATCATAGGTATCGATTTCGGACGTAAACGCACCGGGCTTGCAGCAAGCGACCCGACAATGGTTTTTGCGTCTGCTCTGGACACCGTCCATTCTGCAAATATAATAGATTATCTTCAAAAATATGCGCAGAATGAGACCATTATCCGCTTTGTGGTGGGCTACCCTATGAACCTTAACGGAGCCCCCAGCGAAGCCGCCAGAGACGTCGACGCCTTTTTGAATCTGCTCAGGAAAAAGTTCCCGGATATCCCGGTTTCGCTTGAAGACGAGCGCTTCACGTCGGTGCTGGCGCACCGCGCTATGATAGACGGCGGTATGAAGAAGAGCGACCGCCGCGACAAGGCCTCGGTGGACAAAATCAGTGCCGCCATTATCCTTCAGAGCTACCTGGACCGTCCGGACGCAGTAAAAGAATAAACAGTTTGCAATGATACTACCCATTTATCTCTACGGCTCGCCCGTTTTGCGCGAAAAGGCTGCCGAAGTCGATCTTACAAAAGTCACCAAAGAGCAGATGCAGAAGTTCTTTGAGGATATGCACGAGACTATGCACACTGCCGACGGCTGCGGCCTGGCTGCGCCGCAGGTGGGCATTTCTGAGCGGATTCTGATTGTGGACGGCAACGAACTTGTAGAGAATTATCCCGAGCTGAAGGGTTTCGTGCGCAAGATGATAAATCCAGTGGTGGTATTTGCCAGCGAGCAGCAGTCCGAGTATTCCGAGGGCTGCCTCTCCATCCCCAGCGTGGATGCCGACATCAAGCGCCCCAAGGTCATCACGGTGCGCTATTACGACGAGAATCTAGAAGAGAAAGAGGAGACCTTTGACGATTTTGCCTCCCGTATGATCCAGCACGAACTGGACCATCTGGACGGCGTGCTTTTCACCGACAAGGCAGCGCCCATCCGTCGCAAGATCCTTGCCAAGCGGCTTAACAATATTTCCAGGGGATTGGCCCGCACCGCCTATAAGTCCAAGGTAGAGAAGGCCTAGAGCAGGCCGTCGGCTATTTCAAGCCAGATTTTTCTGTTGCGGTTGTCGACCTTGACGATCAGTTCGTCGGGGCAGGGAATCAGTGTGCCGCCCTCGATCTCAAGGCAAGGGTTGCCGGGGATGTCTTCGTAGGCGGTGATTTTGCCCACCGGAGTGCCGTCCTGATTGCAGAGGGTGTAACCCACGATCTCGTCGGCATAATCTTCACCATCTTCTTCAAAGTCCGCATCCTTGCCCACAAGTTCCTCGGCGGCCTCCAGGGAGTCGATGTCCTCCAGCTTGACAAAGTATTTGGCCCCGCCGCGCGGGGTGACTTCTTCTATAAAAAAAGGAACCGGCAGTCCATCAAAACTGATGAACACCGGTTCGTTTGCTCTCTCTTCGATGTCAACTTCGGGGGCGCTGACAATCACGCCGCCTTCTGTGCCATACGATTTGAGAATACGCATTGCGACTTACGCCTCTGCGGGAGCTTCCTCGGCAGCGGGCTCTTCTGCGGGAGCTTCAGCCTCGGCGGCGGCAGCTTCTGCAGCAGCCTTGGCCTCTTCTGCAGCCTTGCGGGCAGCTTCAGCCTCTTCTGCTTTCTTCTTTGCGATAGCCTCTGCGCGGGCGTCGTTGACCTTGGCCTCAGCCTCTTTGGCGGCCTTGGCGGCGTCACGCTTGCCTGCAGCTACGCTGGAAACCTTTGCAGCAACCTTGGCGTCGCGCTCTGCCTTCCAAGCGTCCCATTTTGCAGCAGCCTGCTCTTCGGTGAGAGCGCCCTTTGCTACACCGCCTGCAAGGTGCTTCTTAAGAAGGATACCTTCGTAAGAGAGGATGCGACGGGTGGTCGGGGTGGGTTGTGCACCTACACCAAGCCAATAGAGTGCGCGCTCGCTGTTTACTACGATGCTTGCAGGGTTGGTGTTGGGATTGTAAGTACCGAGCTGCTCAATGTAACGACCGTTACGGGGTGCGCGGGAGTCAGCTACCACGATGTGGTAAAATGCGAAATCTTTTTTGCCGTGGCGAGCCAGGCGAATCTTTACAGCCATTGTAACTGGTTTTAAAAGTTAATAATTCTAACTTCCTCTTCTTCACGAGAAAAGGCCTGCAAAGGTAACCCTTTTTATTGAAACGCCAAATAATTATTCGTATGTTTGTGAGTATGAAAAGAGTATTATTGTTATTTGTGCTGGCTCTGACGGCCTGCACGCATATCCCGTCCAGGCTCAAGCTTGTTTCGGGCCAGGAGTGGACAAGCCGGGATATTTACGAAAACTTTGAAATCAAGGGCCAGGCCCGCACGGGAAGCGGCGCCGCCGCGGTGGTGAGTTTCTGCTGTGCCGACAGCGCCTCCGGCTATGAGATGATAGTCAGAAACGGTGCGATAGACGGCAGTCTCAAGACAGGTAGCCTGCACGGGGTGCGCAATCTCTACCGTTCCCTGGCCCGCGATGGCGAGTGGTTCGACTTCAGCGTGGCGGTGCGCGGCCGCAATATCGGCATACAGATTAACGGAGTGGACGTGGTGTGCTATACAGAGCCGGAGCGGCCGTGGCGCGATGCCGCCCACAGCGGGCAGTTGATAGCGCCGGGCAAGATAGGCATCAAGTGCCTGGAGGGCAGTGTGAATTTCCGCCATCTGGCCGTCGCCGTATTGCCGGCCGAGGCCCGCAACCCGGCCGACACGCTGCCGCCGGCAGAGGAGCTCTCCGACGGTATTATCCGCCTGCAGCAGAGGGACTTCCCCGTGATTGACTATCACGTCCATCTCAAGGGAGACCTCACCAAAGAGATGGCGCACGCAATGAGTATGAACTACGGCATCAACTATGGCGTGGCGCCCAATGCGGGAGAAGGCGGGGTAGGGCGTATGCTGGCAGACGATGCCGAGGTCTATGCCTATTACAACGAGATTGCCGGCGAGCCCTTCCTGTTCGGTGTGCAGGGCGAAGGCCGCAAGTGGACCCAGACCTTCTCCAAGGAGGCCCTGGGCATATTCGAGTATCTTTTCACCGATGCTATGACCATCGTGGACCACAAGGGCCGCCTGAGCCGAATCTACCGTCCGGAGGAGGTTTTTTTCGACGATATCGATGTCCAGGGCTATATGGACCATCTGGTGGACCAGACGGTGCTGATTCTCACCAACGAGCCAGCCGATATCTACGCCAACCCGACGTTCATTCCTGATGCCCTGCAGGGCGATTACGATGCGCTGTGGACGCCGGAGCGGGTGGACCGGATTCTGGATGTGCTCTCAGAGTACGGGATAGCGCTGGAGATAAATCCCCGCTACCGGATTCCGAGTTTTGACATAATCCGTAGGGCAAAGGCGCGCGGCATCAAATTCACCTTCGGCACCAACAATGTCGACTCCCGCTTCGGCCGCCTGGAATATGCCCTGGAAGCCATCACCGCCTGCGGCCTTACCTCCGGCGACATCTGGTTCCCCTCTATGAGCCGCCGCAGCGAGCGCCCCACCGTGATTTACAACCACTTCGAATAATGATAATAATGAAAAAACTATCATTAATTGCGCTGTTGATAAGTGTAATTGCACTTGCACTTGTATCCTGTGAACCGAACAAAGAACAAGAACCGGAGATTGAAATGGTGGAGTTGGATTCGTCGCAACTTGTCGGTACGTGGGAATCGACAGATACTCCCTGGAATTCCGGCGATGTTCGGACCAGCTGTTCTTTTTTTGAGAACGGCCGTTTTGAGACAGTATACGTTTATGGTTTTATGGTGGAGTGTTATTGGAAAATGGACGGGGAAGGAATCCACATTTTTGTTAATGACGAGCCGTTGGTGACATTGGTTCCTGTCCGCTATGATTCTAACGTGATAACATTGAAAGTAGCAGAACAGGTGGAGAGCGTTTGGTATTATAATAGATATTATGATATTGTATTAAAAAAGATTGACCATAGCGAGTATGCCCCGGGATATGGTACGGTAGCTGCAGGAGAATATTTCAATTCGAGACAGCGGGTAGAGGAGTTCAAGCAGGCAATGGAGGCAGAAATGGCCGGGTTCTCCAAGGCGCTGGAAGAATTAAAAACCATACATATTATGCTGGCCAGCTGGCAGGACATCGCTCAGATTGAGACTTTGTGGTACACTTCTTATTCTGTAATGATAAGGGCCAATCAGGCGATAGACGCCCTTACAGAGGGTGGCCTTTTTCCCGATCTCCTGGCTGAGTTTAAATATATGAGAGCGTGGTCTTCTTATGTCCGTGTGGTATGCTGGGGGCGGGTGGTTCCCTATTGGGAGCACTCCAGTAAGGATGTTTCAGTGTATCCCAGGGACGAAGACCCTAATACCATTATGACGTGCGCCCTCAATGACCTTTCTTCTTCCGGGACATCCAAGGCGGATGCCCTGAGGCGAGATATAAATAGTCTGATAGCAACACGGTTTTCCAATCAAACATTGAAAGGCTGGGGTATCCATCTCCCTGATGAAATGTCGTCGTTCAGTTATTTCCTGCCGGTACCTATGTGCATTCTGGCCACCAATATGAACCAGGTGCAGAACGCCGGCTGGTAATTTCCCCGGGGGCATTGTGGACAAGCGCGTTTTTTAACCTTTGCGTACAAGGTTTTTGTATCTTGTTGATAATCAGGGCATCATGTTGCATCTATGTGCTCACTCCCACGTCGCGGCAGGGGGATGAGCACGCTCACATCTCTCACACCAATCTCTATCACGGGATTCCGTGCTCAATGGTTAAATAATGCACCCGACAAAAAAAGCCAGTCGCAGGACTGGCTTTTTGTCGGGTGCCTGGTGGGACTCGAACCCACGACATTCAGAACCACAATCTGACGCTCTAACCAACTGAACTACAGGCACCGTGTTATGTGGACCGCAAAGGTAAACAAATTTTTCAAAATCCAACATTTTTTGACTAAATTTGCGGTCCATTCAACCAATGAAATAATATTTTTAAATGGCACGTGAAATCAAATTCTCCCTCGTTTACAGGGATATGTGGCAGTCTTCGGGCAAATATGTCCCCAGAGTTGACCAGTTGCTTCAGGTGGCTCAGCCCATTATCGATATGGGTTGCTTCGACCGCGTCGAGACCAACGGCGGCGCCTTCGAGCAGGTGAACCTCCTCTTTGGCGAGAACCCCAATGTGGCAGTTCGCAAGTGGACCGCACCCTTCAATAAGGTAGGTATCCAGACCCATATGTTGGAGCGTGGTTTGAACGCCCTTCGTATGAATCCGGTTCCCAAGGATGTCCGCGAGCTGATGTACAAGGTTAAATGCAAACAGGGCACCAACATTTCACGTTCTTTCTGCGGTTTGAACGACCACCGCAACCTTCGCCTCTCTGTAGAGTATGCAAAGAAGGCGGGTATGATCAGCCAGGTGGCTCTCAGTATCACCCATTCTCCCATCCACACAGTTGAATACTATATGGGTGTTGTGGACAAGGTGGTAGAGTATGGTTGCGACGAGATTGCTCTCAAGGATATGGCAGGTATCGGCCGTCCCACAGCGCTGGGTCAGCTGGTTGCCAGCATCAAGAAGAAATATCCCCACATCAAGGTTCAGTATCACGGCCACACCGGCCCCGGTTTCTCTCCCGCAAGTATGCTGGAGGTTGCACGCGCCGGCGCCGACTATCTGGACGTGGCTGTTGAGCCGCTCTCCTGGGGTAAGGTTCATCCCGATGTGATTACCATCCGCGAGATGATGAAGGCCGACGGCTTCCTGGTTAAGGATCTGAATATGGATGCTTATATGGAGGTTCGCCGCCTGACCCAGAGCTTTATGGATGATTTCCTGGGCTACTTCATCGAGCCGACCAACTCCAAGATGACCTCCCTGCTGGTAGGCTGCGGCCTTCCCGGCGGTATGATGGGTTCTATGATGGCCGACCTCAAGGGCTTCCAGGGCGCTATCAATATGTCTCTCAAGAAGCAGGGTCAGAAAGAGCTCAGCCTGGACGAACTGGCAGTGAAGCTGTTCCAGGAGGTTGAATATGTATGGCCCAAGCTCGGTTACCCGCCATTGGTAACTCCGTTCAGCCAGTACACCAAGAACACCGCTCTGCTCAACCTTATGAGCATTATCAAGGGCGAGCCCCGCTGGAAGAATATCGACCCCGACACCTGGAATATGATTCTGGGCAAAGCCGGCAAACTGCCCGGAAAACTTGCTCCCGAAATCGTGGCCCTGGCCAAGGAGAAAGGCTATGAGTTCTACACCGGCGAGCCTCAGGACGCATACCCCGATCAGCTGGACCACTACCGTGCAATGATGAAAGAGAAGGGTTGGGACTTTGGTCAGGACGACGAGGAGCTCTTCGAGCTGGCTATGCACGAGCGTCAGTATCTCGATTATAAGAGCGGAGTTGCCAAGCAGCGTTTCGAGAAGGATCTCGAGGCCGCACGTGCAAAGGCGGGCGCTCCCATCATTGTCAAGAGGGCAGTGGTTGAGGTTCCCAAGATTGATATCAGCAAGGTTACCGAGGTTTATCCCGAGGCAGTCGCTATCCAGGCGCCCACAACCGGCCAGGTTGTTTGGCAGTACGATGTTGTGGATGAGTCCACCGCACCCAAGGTTGGCGAGAAGGTGAAGGAGGGCGATGTGATTTGCCGCGTTCAGGCTTACTACGGCCTTGAAGAGATCAAGGCGCCGGCAACCGGCAAGTATGTGGCCGTTTATCCCAAGCAGGGCGAGAATGTGAAGAAGGACGAAATCCTAGCCTTTATACTTCCTGCAAAATAGACATAGCATCACAATAATTCTCACAGACGGGAGCCGGCCGACGCTGACTCCCGTTTGCTTTTTCCCGGGTCGCTAGGCTACGGTGGTGTTTTGAAGGGGTGATGGCTGCCGGGGAAGGTGCTTTTCTTAACGCTGCGCGTTTAACCGCTTCTTCACTCCTTTTCGATTGACTTCTCCTTTTACGGATGCCTTAAGGCACCCGTAACGTCGTCGACAATCTCAATTAGTGACGTCTGCTGCGCATCCGCCCCTAACCGGAGCTCAGACGCTGACGCGCAGCTAAAAAGCACAATATCCCCGGCAACCATCACCCCTTCTGCCTGAAGTTGAAAGCTCAGTTCCCTCACAAGCCCCCTTCCTGGGAAGGGGGTTGGGGGATGGGTAATAATAAGGGTCGCAAGACTCCCTTGTTCTCCACACAAAAAAAGCCCAAGCAAAAATGCTTGGGCTTCGTGTGGAGAACAAGGGAGTCGAACCCTTGACCCCCTGCTTGCAAAGCAGGTGCTCTAGCCAAATGAGCTAGTCCCCCAGTGGTAGGACCGCGCGGAGTTGAACCGCGGACCTCTACATTATCAGTGTAGCGCTCTAACCAACTGAGCTACGATCCTATATATTAATGGAAGACAATTTCCGCGTTTGAAAGTCTCGCAAGCTCCTCTTTGCTTCGGAAATCCTTC
>JAFRRR010000106.1 GCA_017428035.1 Bacteroidales bacterium
ATTAATGTCTGACAAGGATGATCAAGGTTGTGAAATTAGAAAAAATGATTTCAAACCTCGTGCTCGGCAAAATGTCATATTGGAGCTAGGGTATTTTATTGGTAAACTTGGTAGGCGAAAGCATGTTTGCGTTTTGAAGAAAGAAGGGGTTGAAGAGCCGTCAGACATTTTAGGAATTGCATATACGCCATATGTATTGGGAGAAAAATCATGGAAATATGAAGTTGCTGACGAACTTCAAGAAGCCGGTTTCGTCATTGATAAGAATAATATTCACTAGGTCATACAAACCCCACAGAGGGTAGAATTTGTTTGTGCAAAATCCAGTCCTAGTGCGTAACTAACTGATAATCAACATGTGATAATATCTTTAACGAGGAGGAATATTGATTTGACAATCAAGCAGTTACAAATATAAGCCAAGGTTTTTGCCTTGGCTTTTTCTGTCTTTTTACTTCCCAAATATGTCCCATTTTGGGAAACCATCCCCAAGAAAGAAGACGAAAACGATGAAGAGGAGCCGGTTATAGAACTCGGTTCCTGGTAGTATTGTACCCCCTTTTAAGGGGTACTAATGGGGGAAATAAACCAATGAATTACAAGTGGTATATCGTATTGGCAATCAGTGCGATAAGCCACTTGCTTTAATGGAAAAAATGTTAGATAAAATGCTGCTTTTTCCAGGGGATTGTGCCCGGGAGAACTGTTTGCTATAAAAGATGTAGGATAACCTCTGCTAATCCCTTACAACAATATCATACTCTCCTTCAATCAACGCTTGCTTAACCTCGGCGTTTTTAACAAGAGTATTGAAGCCTTTCAAGAGTGTTGCACTCAACAAGCAACATAACGCCGTTGCAACGAGTGATGCTCCAACGATAAGTTTTATCATTTCCTCATTATTAACAGCATCTCCTATACCGACAATACAGATGATGCAGCCGACAATTAGGAATAACCAACCTACGATGGTGAGAGCGTTCCTCCATTTGTTAATTGACTTGGAAACAGAGGTATCTACCTTTATTTGCTTTTTCACTTCTTCCATAGTACTACGTGTTTTTCTACCAAATCCTATCGTTATAGGGTTCGTTAGTATATCCCTTCTTGTTTAGTGTCCTGACGAATCTGTCAAGTGTTCCACGCCACATATGTTTGAACCAAGATGTCTTCCCAAACCACTTGACGAGAGTTGGACTAATTGCATAGTATGTCTTAACGAAGAGTCTTCCAAACCAGGTCTTTGCGAGGTTATGGTCCCTATATCTTCGTAGTGTCCAGACTTCTGGGCAATCGTATGAACCATATACACAGGTGGCGATATAACATCCCGATGAAGAAGACGAGCCCTTAACAAGAGTGGGTGTGGTATATGTTGGGTCAACCGCTTTTATCTTGGCAATAATATCACCAAATGCTCTATTAAAATCGCCATTTGCTACCACTTGGGGACCAATTCCCAGTTTAATGACAGAATCTGCATTATGTTGAACCGCCATTTTCCTAAGTGCTACGGTATCAGCAGACATCTCGCCATTGGGAAAGTATATATCAAATGCTTCTGCAAGAACAAGGTACAAAGTAGCACCACTAATCACTCTTGCATTAAACTCCTCTCCTGTTGCCAGTGCCGGATAGTCCTTATTGGCATTATCTATTATCATATTAACAAGATACTCGGTCCGTCTTTTTATCTCCTTTGCCACATTTACAAAAGAATCCGTGTCTTGACAAGACTTCTTTGCTAAATCAAAGACATAAGGAAGCGTGGACGAATAATTCTCGCAGTTGCCTGAAAGCCCATTAACCGACGTGTTGGCTACTTTATAGTAGGCTAAATAAAACGGTGCTTCCCATCCAGTAGGGTCCTTTTGAAGAATGGCTTCATAGTATGTCTCTGCTTCAACCCTGTTGTTTGAATCACGAGCATCTCTTGCCAAAGAATAAAGTTCATCCAGGTTTGCTTTCATAGTGGTATTGTTTAGTTGTTAAAATCAAGTTCTGTTAAGGTAGATAAAACGGCAGGGGTGATTTCAGATACGTATGCGAGCCGGTTAGATTGACATTCAATGGTCCGTTCAAACAAATTGCGAACATATCGTCCATTGCCGAACTTAGGGTCTCCCTTTGTGAGTTCCTTGCGGATAACCTCCCTCAATTTTGTTTTAGCGGCGTCTGTCATAACGTATTCGTACTTCTCAACATAAGAGAGAAAGATGTCATACAATTCATCTTCGGAATAGTCGGGGAAGTTGATATACCTATTGAAACGGGATTGAAGTCCGGCATTTGAGTTCATAAATGCCATCATATTTTCATTGTATCCAGCCAAAATAACGACCAACCGCTCTCTGTCATCCTCCATACGTTTGATAAGCGTGGATATAGCCTCTTTGCCGAAGTCTTCCTGACCACCTCCTGATAAGGCGTATGCTTCGTCAATAAAAAGGACACCATCCAGAGCACTATCAATTATTTTGTTTGTCTTAACCGCTGTTTGCCCAACATATTCCGCAACAAGACCAGAGCGGTCCGTTTCAACCAAATGACCTTTTTTGAGAATCCCGAGTTCCTTGTATATTTCAGCAACAATTCTTGCCACCGTAGTCTTTCCGGTGCCAGGGTTCCCGGTGAATACACAATGATATGAGATGGCGGACGTCTTCATTCCCATTTGCTTGCGCTGTTGCTGCACGCGAACAAAGTTGTATAATGTTTCCACTTCTTGTTTGACAGAGGTGAGCCCTATCATCGAATGCAACGCATCAATGGGATGTGTGCTGGAGTTCTCGATAGACGTGTTATCGGTTGTTATGGCGACGCCTTGTTGTTTGGTATTACCAGAATGGCTTTCTAAATCCAGTAATTTTGCCAACCACTCTTGCTCCTGGGCGGTAATGACATCATCGGCTTTTGCGACAAGGGAAGCCCAACGATACAGGAGAACAAGATAACGATTGCGGAGGTCGCTGCCTTGTGGTAATAACGAAGGTATTAGTAATTCCCTTGGATTTATTGTCTCAGAGAAACTTTTTAATGAGGCAAAATAACTAACCTGGTCTTTGATGATAGATTCATACTTCATTATTCTATCATAGCTCAATATGAAGTTATCCGTTATGATATGGCTTAGAAACAAGAATATGCCATAATACTCTTTGCTATCGGCGTCAATTAGTATGCCCATACCCTCATAGCACCTAAGAGCATCCGTGCAAAAGCAATGGTCGATTCTTTCATAAAGTTCTCCTTCATCAAAAAATGGTGAATTGTTGAGAGCAGTGATAAAGCCAAAGTTCCGCCGCAACGTATCCCGGAACTCTGCTATTTTCGAGCACACCTCAAACAGGGAGTCATAGTATTGTCTTGAAATACCTGTAATGTTCTCAATAGCCTTATCTTTTGCCAATTGCTCTTTTGCATAGTAGTCGTTGTCCCCCATAATACTGTACCGTAATATTATTGTTAGTTCTATTCTTGACGTACCCTCTCCATAAGTGTGTCAAGCACTTCATTGTTTTTGCCCCATTCAAATTGTTTAATATACAGTGCTTGTTTTGAAGTCTCACCAGATTTGATGAATGACCTATCAAGAGCCCCGATAATGCAGCGGCTTAACATATCGTTATATGATTCTTCTGGAGGAAAATAACTGTCGACAAAGATTTCACTATCCGAATCATTCTCAAATACTATTAGTTTATGACAATCCGGATGATCCTTCCAACCAAAATAATCGAGAGCATCACTGCAACAACAGAAGAAAGGCATGATTAGGATAAACATGCATCTTTTCAGCCATTGATATCTTATGCCCATAGCAAGCTGTGACTTGCATTCACTTTTAACAAAGGTAATTATTAATATTGTAAACACAACAGTCGATCCATGGATAGTATAAATGGGAGCATCCTGTCAGTTAGATGTTATCAGCCGGCCTCAGACTTCCCATGTGACTATCCAGAGTTTTTGAGTACTGGCGTAAATAGTTGAAAATTAAACCATTATCATATACCATGACACATCTTTAACGAGGGAGAATATTGATTTGATAATCAAATAGTCATGCTATTTTAGCCCGCTTCGTATGGAATGGGCTTCTTTTTTGTCGCAAGGTTCTCCAGCAAGTACCCGATGAACAAAATTTAAAATATTTTATCTTTGTTTAGTAATCGCATACTCATGAAAAGAATCACCATATTATTGTTGGCATTTTTGTTCCCCTTTGTGTGTTTTTCCCAGCAATACATCCGGGAAGTCAAAGTTAAGAATGATATTTACCTCCATAATCGGACCGGCCTCCCATTTCCCAAGGAAGTAGGTGAGTTTAAAAGAGATGCTGTTTATGCGTTTGACAGAAAGAAGGAGAACATCGGATCCAGTTATACAGACGGTTCTACAAAAGTGTCGGTATTTGTCTATCCGGCTTATGATGGATATGAAGACCGGTTGAGGAGAGAGTTTTTCAAGACACTTGAAGAGATTCTGGCATACAAGGATACTGAGGGCCAGCAGTTCGATGTCAAATGTGTATCGCAGAAATCAGGACAGTATCTCATACACGGCCTTCTGGCGGAGTTTGATTATAAGGGCGAAGAGTCTTTAGTTAGTCTATATGAATGTGGGCATTGGTGGATGAAATTCAGAATCACTGACAATAGCACACCGCGGGCCAGACTTGATTCAATGGAGACACTGTTCCGTGATTCTTTATCTCCCGACCTTTTAATAAGGAACAAGCCTCTGGATGACAAGTTTGATGTTTATTTTCAGAAAACTGCCTTTCGCGACTCGCTGATGCTAGGTTGTGTGATGGGACAGGCTTTTGCAAAAATCAACTGGATGAAAGAGAATCTGGATTCCCATGAATTGCAGGCCGGTGTCCCCAGCCTCTACTTGGATTACCACCTCGCCGGGATCGATGGGGCCTTGGATTTCGTTCAAAAGCATCCGGAGTTGCATCCTTCACCTGCCACCAAATCAATGCTGGATTTTATTATCGCAGCGAAGAATGACGGCTATCTGAAGGAGTTGTTATATGAGAATAAAAACGGAGCTATCTCTATGCCTGACAGCCTCTATTTGGATTTAGATGGATATCATGATTGGTTAAAAGAGCATCCCTATAATGGGGATTTGCTCCAAGATCATGTCATCATTTCCAACAAGTAGTCCTGCTTTCCAGGAGATTGTCCCTAAACTCTCTCCCCCATCAGCTTTCCTGAAACCTATTGAGTAACGACACGGCGTGGCTTTTTGGCTATACCTTGATTTTTTAGTAAATTTGTGCGATATGTCTGAGGTACAAGAGAAACTCTGGAACGCCAACTATATAAAGATATGGATTGGCAACTTTCTGGTTCACTTCTCGTTTACGCTCATAGTGCCGCTGCTGCCGCTATATCTGAACGAAACTTTCGGCGCCACAAAAGACACCATAGGACTGGTGCTGGCCGGCTACACTGTTATGGCCCTTCTGGTGCGTCCGTTCAGCGGCTACCTGGTGGACTCTTTCCCCCGAAAGGCCGTGCTGCTGGTGTGCAACTTTCTCTTTTTCGCTCTTTTCGCCGGCTATCTGGTGGCGGGCAGCATCACTATGTTCGCCCTGTTCAGGACCCTGCACGGAGCGCCGTTCGGTGCCACCACCGTGGCGGCCAGCACCACCGCCATAGACGTCCTCCCCTCTTCAAGGCGCGGCGAAGGCATCGGCTATTACGGGCTCAGCAACAACCTGGCAACAGCCATTGGCCCCGTGGTGGCAATATACGTCCTACAGGCTTTCAGGGGCGACTTCAAGGCCCTTTTCTGGCTGTCGATGCTCTTTTCCTTTGCCGGCCTTATTATTGACGCCAGTATCAGGATGCCCAGGCGCGACTTTGTGCCTGACAAGGCAATATTATCGCTGGACCGGTTCTTTTTGCTACGCGGCTTTCGCGAGGCCGTCGCTATGCTCTGCTTCTCTTTCAGCTACGGCGTGATATCGACCTATGTTGCCATCTACGGCAAGCAGGAGCTTGGCATCGGCGGCGGCACTGGCCTGTTCTTCTCTCTTCTGGCTGTGGGCCTGATTGTGTCCCGCCTGACCGGCGCGCACGCTCTGCGGGACAATCTGGTGAGCCGCAACGCCTCTATGGGCGTGTGCGTGTCGGTGTTCGGCTATCTGCTGTTTGCCGCTGTCCAGTCGCCTTTTGCCTACTATGCCTCTGCATTTATCATAGGTCTTGGCAACGGGCATATGTATCCCGCCTTCCAGACTATGTTCATAAACCTGGCCGAGCATAACCAGCGCGGCACCGCCAACTCTTCTATACTGACGGCCTGGGATGCCGGCGTCGGGCTTGGAGTTCTGTGCGGCGGAGTTGTGGCCGAACACGCCGGCTACGGCAGCGCCTTCTGGTGCGCACTTGCGGTGAATGCCCTGGGTGTGGCATATTACTTTTTGAGAGTCAGGAATCACTTTGAGACCCATAAACTGAGATAATCTTTTTTGTACCTTTGAGTGTTTATTTCTGATTTCAAATGAAAAAGCTTTTTTTCACGATCTGTCTTGCCTGCTTGCTCTCTTTGGGAGCCACGGCTCAAGTCCTTCCCAGTGCTAAACCAGAAGCTGATTCGATAGCCTTTGCAAAAGTCAGGGCCCGAATGGACTCTATCCGGCAGTACCGCCCCACTGTGGGTCTGGTGCTGGCCGGCGGCGGAGCGCGCGGTCTGGCGCACCTGGGTGTGATTAAGTATATGGAAGAGCTGGGCATTCCGGTGGATGTCATCACCGGCACCAGTATGGGCGGCCTGGTGGGCGGTCTGTATGCCCTCGGTTACAAACACGACCAGCTGGACTCACTTATCCGCAGCATCAACTGGCCTATGATGATGTCAGACAACGTTCCTGACGAGTATCTTGCCTATAAAATCAAATCCTATCGTAGCAAATACATAATCCGCATTCCGTTCAAATACGACGACGAAGACCTGGAAGCCCGCTTTACCCGGGAGAAACTCCTGAAGAAGATGGAAGAAGAGGCCGGCCACAACTCCGACGACGCTATGAACGACGCCATCAACAAAATGGGTCTGGGTATGCCCGACGGATTCCTTTACGGGTTGAATGTACGCAACACCATCAGTTCCCTGAGCGTAGGCTATCAGGACAGTATCAGCTTTGCCAATCTGCCTATCCCCTACGCCTGCGTCGCCACGGATATGCTTTCGCTGTCGCCCAAATACTGGGTGGACGGCAAACTGCCCGCCGCAATGCGCTCTACAATGGCCATCCCGTTCTATTTCCGGGCCGTCCGCGGGGATGGAGAGGTGTTGCTGGACGGAGGTATGCGCAACAACTTCCCGGTGGACCTTGCCAGGGAGATGGGTGCCGACATTGTCATAGGCTCGGAAATGTCTACCCGGCGCGGCATCAACGACCTCAACACCCCAGTGGACTTTCTTTTCCAGACCATCAACCTTTTGGGTGCGGAAGCTATGGCCCAGACCAGGGAAATGACGGACGTCACCATAAACCATCCCTTGAAAGGATACAATATGCTTTCGTTTGACGCGAAGAGTGTAGATGACATTATCAAGCAGGGCTACGAAAACGCAAAAAGCCACAAAGAAATGTTCGAGGCCGTGGCCGAGCTTGTTACAGGCAAAGAGATTCCGCCGGTGAACCATCCCGCCCCCGCTGTCAATATTGCCCAGACCAAAATCCGCGTGGACAAAGTCAAGTTCACCGGCCTGCCCGAAGATGAGCAGCATATTCTCCTGCATAAGAGAGACTACCCCGCCGACAGCCTGTACGACAGGAAAACAATAGAGCGGATGCTGGACAACATCTACGGCACCAACGCCTTCGAGGCTGTCACCTACCGCCTGGAGGGATCTCACGAGCCTTACACCCTGGTTTTCGACTGCCAGAAAGGTCAGGTCAATGACTTTGCGTTCGGTCTTCACGCAGACACCGACGAATATGTGTCAGTAGCACTTCATCTTGGTTTGGGAACCAGGCGACTGGCAGGGCCACAACTCACTGTAGATTTGAAACTTGGCTCTAATCCCGCACTGAAGATAGATGGCTCGATAAAATCCAAAAACGGACTTCCGACCATTGGTTTGACGGCCCGGTCAAGATTGATTAACACCAGTTCCGGATATCAGTCTTCCATAGAAGAGAAACTCTATTCCATTGCTTCCGATCTTTATATTGAGGATTCCAGAATGAGATTCGGCTCTATGAGGGCTGGCGTCACTGCAGAAATGGATCCTTACGAGAGGTATCTTGAGTTTGGAGAGGACTGGATCGGCTGGGATTGGGAAAGCTACTGGATTACCGCTTTCGCCAACTTGAAATATGACACCTTTGACGACTTCTACTTCCCCACAAAGGGTTTCCGGCTTTCCATTGACAGCCGGTATATGCTCAAAGGCTATACAATAGACCTGGACCATCCGGAAGCGGGATATGGAGATTACGAGGCTCCTGTCTCCACGCAAGACGGAATAGTTCCCCATTACCTTGTTTCGGTGGCCAACCTCGAAGCCGCCTTTACATTTGGCAGTCATTTCACGGTACATCCCAAACTATATGCGGGGTGGAATTTTGTCCCTTCTGTTAAAGACCCTGTGCATTGGGACGACATCCCATATCTGATCAACCAGAAGCATCTCGTCACAGTGGGCGGTGCAGTGGCCGGACGATATACAGAACGTCAGATTCCGTTTTTCGGATTCCCCATAGGCTTCCGCGACTGCCGCCCCATAAGCGTAATGGGACAGCTTGACCTGAGGTATTGCTTTGCACACAAGAACTTTATAACTGCCCGTGCCGGCATTTTCACGGATGATTATACCATACGGGACTTGCTACAGTCATCATATTTCTATGCTTTCGGTGCAGAGTATGCACGGCAGTCTATGGTGGGCCCTCTCAAATTTGCAGCACAATGGTGCCGAAATGTAGGTTTTTCACTGTACGCCTCTGTCGGCTTTGACTTCTAAGCAGGCGCTACTGCATATGCGCATTGAAAAAGCTGCCCCACTTGTTTGACCAGCCGGCAGGTATCTCGTGTCCCATCTTGGGATAGAAATAATACTCTTTGTCCGACTCCGGGGTCTGCAGGTTGTTGAAGGGCGCTATGTTGGTGTGGGGCGGGCAAGTCCCGTCCACCAGACCGCTGCAGGCTATTACCGCGCAGGAGATGCGGGTTGCCAGGTTCTTCGTGTCAAAATACGAAAGGAAGGCGTACATCTGCTCGTCGGTCATAGATCCTTTGTTTTTCTTTGCAGTATCGCCGGGCCAAGACACTATCTTGAAATAGTCGGCGAAATCGCCCAGGAACGCCACGCACGGAGCAATGGCCCTAAAAGGATAGTCACTCAGAGCCGCGGCGGCGTAGGAAAAGGCACCGCCCTGGCTGGACCCTTCTGCAAAGATGTTGTTCATATCGCTGGTGGGGCGGGTTGCCATAAAGCGTACGGCCTGGACGCAGTCCATAAAGGCACCGCGGTAGTAATAGCCGTCACGGTTGCCGAAATTGAAGGCAAACCAGTCGCCATAGGTATTTACATAATCTTCGGGGAAGCCGTCGCCACGCTTGTCGGCTGTGCGGTTGTTGATCATCTGACCGCGGGTAGAAAGATAGAACTCGGCAAATATGGGCGCTGAACTGCCGGAGGGGCAGCTCAGCTTGCCCGGCTTCTGGTCGTCATAGCCGAAAAAGTGGATAAGAACGGGATATTTCTTTCCTGAATTGTCCTGCGGTTCAAGATAGTAGCCGTGGATTATAACCGGCTCTCCTTCAAGACCGTCGGGTACAGACTTCATCTCTACCAGGTACACCTTTTGCTGCGCGGTGCTTTTGCTCTCTACCTCCCTGAGGGTAGCATCCATATCTATGGAGGCAAGTTGGTCTTTGGCATCCTGCCAGAACTGGTCAAAGTCGGGCTGTTTGTCGGGAGACGAAACTATTTCAAATGGAGATACTCCGAACGTGAAACTCCCAACTGATAGACTGTTCACATAACATTGAGCCTTGTAGAAACCCGGCTCCAAATCTGTGTCCGTGGTGAAGGTGACATCCTCTGTGCCGCTCGCAGCAATCTCCATACTCTTTTCAACCGTGGTCACTGCAGTTCCCGTGTCCGTACTAATCTTGACTTGAATCTTTGCCGGAGCCGCCACTGCATTAGGATTTGCCAGATGGATGGTTACCTGAGGCCGTACCTCAAAAATCCTGTCGCCCGGAACATCATAAGATGTCTTGAACCGTTCAAGATCAACGGGCTCCGGTTCGGGCTCGGGCCCGGGAACGGGCTTCTGACAGCCAGCGATTGAAAAAACAACGAGGGTTGCAACGGCAAAAAGTAAAGACCACTTCTTATTCATTTCAGGTAGTTTTCTTACAAATATAGGTATCTTTGCAGTATTATGAAAAGAGTATTTGTAATTGTTATCTGCCTGTTGGCAGCTTTTTCTGCCAGCGCCCAGGAGAAGGATCCGCAGCTTGCGGCCAGCATCAACGAAAATCTGTTCCGCACCGGAATCGTGCTGAATCCCTATGAATACCGGCCTGCCGCCGAAACTCCGGCACCCAGGGGATACAAGCCTTTCTACATTAGCCACTATGGCCGTCACGGCTCCCGCAGCGACTGGCCTGCAGACGGTTACAGAGGCGTTCTGGACAAATTTGCCCGCGCCCACAAGGCCGGCATCCTCACAGAGCAGGGAGAGAAAGCATATGGTATGATTGCCGAAATCGTGGCCAAATACAACGATATGGGCGGCCGCCTCACGCCCCGCGGCGCCCGTGAGCACCGCCAGATTGCCGGCCGTATGTACAAGAAATACAAAAGGGTTTTCAAAAACGGCAGCCGGCGCGTACGGGCCATCTCCAGCGTATCACCCCGCTGCATAATCAGTATGGCGGCCTTTACCGGCGAACTGCTTAGCCTTGATCCCGGCCTGGACATTGGATGGGACACAGGAGAGCAGTATATGAGATATATCAGCGGCGGCGACACTCCCGAAATCAGGAGCGACTCACAGCCGCTTTTGGATGCCGATATGGCAGCCCACCAGCGCGACACCGCCACCCTGCTGGCACGGGTTTTCACCGACCCCGCCGCCGGCAGCGCCCTGATTGGTCCGGCCGAGGCTTTCTGGGACCAGACTATGGACGTGGCCGTTGCCAGCGGTGCGTTTGACTGCGACGACAGCCTGCTGCGCCTTTTCAGCGAAGACGACATCTACTGGCACGAGACGCACTGGTCTATGTATATGTACCTGCATCACTGCAATTCCGTGGAGTTTGGCGACAGGCGCATGGCGCTGCCAGAAGTGCGGGCCTTCTTTGATGACGTTATGGAAAAGGCCGACGAAGCCATCGCAAACGGCAGCTATGCCGCAGACCTGCGCTTTGGGCACGACACCCATCTGCTGGGAATCTGCGCCCGCCTGGGCCTGAAGGGCATAGGCGAAAGGCTGAATGCAGAGCAGTGCCAGCTGTGGCCGGGATACTTCTGCGCCCCGTTTGCCGGCAACCTCCAGATGGTTTTCTACAAGAACAGGCAGAACGACGTCCTTGTAAAATTCTATCTCAACGAGAGAGAAACGCCACTGATTTCCCTACCGGGCGGTCCCTACTATAAATGGGAAGATGTAAAAGCTCTTTTCAAGACTTTTTAATTTGACAGCTTATTAATATATTTGCATAATACACACATTTATTCATACAATGAAACGTTTATTTTCGGTTATTCTGATTTCTGCGGCCCTTATGACCGCCTCTGCAACAGCTTCTGCCCAGTTCTTCAACAGTATGTCACTTGGCGTGGGAGCCGGTGTGGACGGCGTCTCCCTTCAGGTAGGATTCCCGGTAGGCAGTTTCCTCCAGCTAAGGCTTGGCGGCAGCTACACTCCCCCCATTGGATACGCATTCTCTGTAGATGGCGTTGAGTTTGACAACGGCACCTCCGGCACTCTGGATCTCAAGGCAAAGCTGGCCTATATGGGCGGCAACGCAATGCTGGACCTCTTCCCCGGCAGAGACACCAAGTTCCACTTCACCTTCGGTATCTTTGGCGGCAACGGCAAGCTGGCTACTCTGACCGGCACTTCCCAGGCTCTTGCTGACGAGGACAAAGGCTCCGCCGGCATCAGAATTGGCGACACTCTGGTGACCACAGACGAGAATGGCTACTGCACAGCAGACCTTCGCGCCAGCAAGTTCCTGCCCTACTTTGGTATTGGTGCAGGCCGCGCCGTCAGGGAAGACAGTCCCGTGTCGTTTGTCTTTGACTTTGGCGCCTGCTACACCAAGGACGGCTTAGGCGGCTACACATACGGCACCAATATGAGAACCGGCCAGAAAGATTACATCCGCGTCACCAGTGCCGATATAGACAATGAGGATAGCGGTGTCCTGGACATTCTGGGCAAGATCCCCGTGCTTCCGGTTATGAAATTCTCTCTCTTCTTCAGACTGTTCTAACGATTATTAATACTTAACGATATGAAACGTTTTTTCATCATTGCCCTTTGTGCACTGTTTGCAGTTGCAGGTTGCACCAAGCCCGAAAAAGGCAGCGACAGCAAGATGCCGCTCCCCAAAAACAAGGCTTATCACGCAAGTTTCACCCTTAACGACACCAAGTTTGACCGTCCCATCAAAAAAGGCGACATACCCAAAACCATAGAGCTGACCTCCGGCGGCAAATTCCTGCTTGGGTTCCTTGACACCGACGCCATCGAGCCCGAAAAGGCTCCTTTGGCATACAAGTCCGGAATCTACAAGGTTTTAGAGAGCAAGGCCATAAGTGCAGGTCTTATTTTCGAATTCCCCAAATACGGTACACTCACTGTAAAAGAAGGGTCGGGCAACAACTGGACTCTTGAGTACACCACTGCAGAGGGAGAGGCTTATGAGGGCGCAGCCCTGCTCAGCGGCGATGTCGTGACCGGAGAGCTTGCAGAGAGTATCTGCCGCAGCTGGAAACCCAGAGAGTTCATAGTAAGCGCCTCCGGCGGCAACATCAAAAACGCCATTGTGGGCAAGAAGTTCTCTGCCGATCTTTACGAGATCATAAATTATCTCAGGGACAACGGCGTGAACATCAACGCTGCAGATTATGAAAAATATTCTCTCGAGTCCATCGACTACACAGAGAACGGTATGCTGTTCATCAACTTCAAAGACTTTGCAATCGCTCCTTTCGTGGGAGACTTCTCTCTGGATGAGTCCAAAGACGACAATCTCCACTACGACTTCAGCCTCAGCTGGGAAGACAACCCCGTGATACCGGTTACCGGCGTAGGCAGCGTGACTGTGATTGACAGCCAGATGACCCTCTACACCGAGTCCGATGCAGTTGTGAGCGGCAAGACATACCATATTTCTGTCTCCATTACCTGCGACGAAATCAAATAGGGCACGCGGCGAGCCGGATGATTAACTGAGGTTTATTATAACTTCTGGGAATAGACGCTGCCGCGTAGCAGTGTGCGCAGCTCGGCGAGAGTCTTGCAGGCGGCTATCTGCTCCGGCATTATGACCGGCCCCAGGCCCATGCGTATGGTCTTGCCGCGCTTGGTCATAACCTCATGCGGCAGGCGCAGAGTGCGTATCTTCCAGCCGTGAAGCGCGCCCAGCAGATAGAAAAACTTGGTGTTGCCGTCGAAGAAACGTATCGGCAGCACCGGCACGGCGGCCTTCTTTATAAATTTGATGATGGGCATCTGCCACTCGCGGTCGCGCACGCGCGGCTCTGTGTAAGAAGCCCCGTCGGGCATGGTCACCACCGGCAGCTTGCCCGGCAGCAGGTCGGACACGGCGCCCGAGGGGAAGAGCCCCAGCGGATGGCCGGCAAGCAGATGCTCGCGGGCGATGCGTATGCCGCTCACGCTCTCGGCCTTGGGGCCGGTGCGCTCTTCGAGCGTCGGCACCACGGGGATGAAACTCGGCCGCAGGGCCTCTATCCGCATCAGGAACTGATTGACCAGCAGTTTATACTCCGGGTATTTGTGCCCCATGTAGTCGGCCAGGATCACGCCGTCCAGACTCCCTATGGGATGATTGCTGATGGTGATAAAAGGCCCCTGGGGCAACTGCTCCAGATACTCTTCGTGCGCCACGGTGTATTTCAGATCCAGCCCGGCAACCAGCGCCGCGGCCGTATCCGGCGAATTGTCCCGCACCGCCCCGTCGTAGAGATGCTGCACCGCCGTGATGTCAAAAATCTTGAGCAGCCAGCGCGCGAAGGCGTTGCCCACCCTGCCCCTGAAGATGGGGGCTGCGTGCTCCAGTTCGGAAATCGGTATGAGGTCCTTGGCCATCTATTCTTCGAACTTCTTGGGCGGATCGACCTTGGAGTAGTACTTTATGTCGCCTATGATTGTCACAACCCAGATCAGGCCCAGCAAGGCCGTAATGCCCAGGGCTATGAAGTCGAAAATGCCATACACATAGGTATTGCCCAAGATGGTAACGGCGTGCGCATAGCTGTTCACCGCCGGACAGTAGATGAATACCAGGCAGATGATGGCCACTATGAGCCGGAACTCCGTGGGCCCGAGTTTGAAATAGGACAGCTTGAATTCGCCTCTGAGGTGGGCGTTGATGCTCACGTTCAGCGTCAGGGCCAGATAGCAGGCGAAGGCCGCCAGGGCTATGGGCAGGTGCACCAGCGGGGAGAAGCCCAGCCCCACGAACATCAGTATTTCATTGACCACGTCCATCGTGTGGTCCAGATAGTAGCCGTAAACAGGCCGCTGGGTATTGCGCACCCGGGCCAGGGTCCCGTCCAGGGAATCGCCGTACCAGTTCACAAAAAGCCCGGCGATGGTGAGCCAAAGCCAGTTTATACTCCAGTTGGTCAGCACAAACCCGGCCCCTATCATCACCGAACCCAAAAAGCCTATGAACGTCAGAAAATCGCTTGTAACCCACCTGGGCATCCTCTGTGCCAACCACTTGAGCACTTTCTTCTCAAGCGAATCTATCACATTGTTCTGAATCCTCTTACTGGTATTAACTTCCATTTGAACACTCTTATTCGTCAAATTTATCTAAAAAAAAGTATATTTGTGCAAAGACAAATTTATAATTCTGCCATGAAACAAGATATTATACCCGGAATCAACGGAGATGTTTACATTCCTTACACAAAACGTACCGGAAACGAGTCCATCGTCTATTTCACACGCGACTTGAGCGCCGCCGGCCTGATCAAGGCCTACGACTGCATCAGCGCCTGCCTCAAGGGCAAAGTCGGCATCAAACTGCACACCGGCGAGCCCCACGGGCCCAACATCATCCCGCGCCCCTGGGTTAAGAAACTCTACGAAAAGCGCCTCCCCGAAGCCTCTATCATAGAGACCAATACCTATTACGAAGGCGACCGCTACACCACGGAGCAGCACAGGCAAACCCTCAAAACCAACGGCTGGACCTTCTGCCCCGTGGACATCATGGACGACGAAGGCACTTTCAACCTCCCGGTGAACGGCGGCAAGTGGTTCGACTATATGAGCGTGGGCAATCATCTGATGAATTATGACTCTATGCTGACTCTGACCCACTTCAAAGGCCACACAATGGGCGGCTTTGGCGGCAGCAACAAGAACATCGGCATCGGCTGCGCAGACGGCCGCATAGGAAAGAAGATGATTCACACCGCCCAGGGCAGTGACGATATGTGGAGCATAGCCATGGAAGAGCTTATGGAGCGCATCACCGAGTCCACCAAGGCTACCATAGACCACTTCGGCAAGAATGTGGCCTATATAAATGTAATGCGCAATATGAGTGTCTCCTGCGACTGCGAAGGTGTAGAGGCCGAGCCTGTGGTGACCCCCAACGTCGGCATACTGGCTTCGCTCGATATCCTGGCCATAGACCAGGCCAGCGTGGACATTATCTACGCAATGAAAAAGAGCGAGCGCCACGCCCTGCAGGAGCGCATCGAGACCCGCCACGGCCTGCGCCAGCTCAGCTATATGAAAGAGCTCGGCATGGGATGCGACCGCTATATCCTTATAGACCTGGACAACGGCGGCGCGCGCATATATGCCAGGGATGCAGCCAAAAATCTGAAGCCATTCACTAAATAACGGCCCTTATGGACGCCAAGAAATCACTCTGGGACAAATTCAAAGTCCAATGGCGGGCCGTCACTTCAATGGCCGGCGAGCTGGACACCGCCGCCGCTGCCGAAAGGATACGGGGCGGGGTAAATGTCCGCGGCTCCAACGTGTGGATCCTGGTGTGCGCCATCATCATCGCATCTGTCGGGCTGAATGTAAACTCGATACCGGTGATAATAGGCGCGATGCTCATTTCCCCGCTGATGGGGCCGATTTTTGGCATGGGCCTGTCGCTGTGCATCAACGACAAGGACCTGCTGCTGGGTGCCCTGAAGAACTTTATGGTGATGGTTCTGGTGAGCGTGCTCTCCTCTACCCTCTACTTTCTGCTGACCCCGCTCAAGATGGCCAACCCTACAGAGTTGCTGGCCCGCACCAGCCCGACCATCTACGATGTGTTCATCGCCTTGTTCGGCGGTATCGCCGGCACCCTGGAGCTTAGCCGCAAAGAGCGCGGCACCATTCTCTCGGGCGTAGCCATTGCCACCGCCCTGATGCCGCCCCTGTGTACGGCCGGCTTCGGGCTGGCCGGCGGCAACATGCACTACTTCTTCGGCGCTCTGTACCTCTTTTTGATAAACACCGTCTTCATCCTGATAGCGGCATATCTTACCACCCGCTACCTGCATTTTGAGAAGGTCGGCCAGGATAACCCGCAGAGCAAGCGCTTCCGCACCATATCCTCCCTGATACTGCTTGCCATCATAGTGCCCAGCGTGATCAGCGCCATAACCATGATACGCAACAACAATGTGCTGCGCGACGTGCAGGCTTTCATCGATGAGAACAAGGCCTACGGCAACGCATATATCTATGACTATGAAATAGATGGCAGCAACGCCGTGGTACACTTTGCCGGCGACCTCTCCGAGGGAGATTTGGACTTCCTTTACAATGCCGCCAAAAGGCACAACCTTGACACCACCAAACTTCACATTAAGGTTAATGCCGTAGGCGCCAGGGCAGACGATCTGCTCAAGGGGTTGTATGCCCGCAGCGACGAGGCCATAGCGGCCAGGGATGCCCGCATAAAAGAGCTGGAGAACCAGCTGTCACAGACAAAGGGCAAAGCCATCCCCTATGGCCAGATCACCAAAGAGCTTAAGTATAAATACCCATCGGTGAGCAGTCTGGCAATATCCAGAGGCTCACGGGTAGTGATGCAGGCCGACAGCGTGTCGGAGGTCCCCGTGACCAACGCCATCATCCAGTCGTCAGAGCCGCTCTCTGCAGAGCAGATGCAGGAAATCACCAACTGGCTCAGGCTCCGCCTGGACGACACCACCATAGTAGCAAACAATATAACCGAATAGATAAATGAAAAAGACTCTTCAATTGTTCGTTATGGCAGCCCTTGTACTGCTTGGCACTGTGGCCGCTTCTGCAGCCGACAAAAAGATTCAGGTGATGTCTCCCGACGGCCATATCGTGGCCAACATCACCGCCGGCAAAAACCTGACCTACTCCGTTTTCTACGACGGTGACTGCCTTCTGAAGGACTCTAAGATTGAGATGAAGCTCACCGATGGAAACGTGTATGGCTCGGGCAAGATGCAGAAATTTACCCGCCGTAGCGTCAACGACAAGTTCAGACCGGTCGCCTACAAGCGCGCAGAGGTCATCGACCACTTCAACGAGCTGACCCTCAGCTACAAGAACTGTGACGTAGTGTTCCGCGCCTACGACGACTGTATTGCATATCGCTTTGTATCCAAGAGCAAGAAGGCCTTCAAGGTAAAGAGCGAGACCGCCGAATTCAACTTTGCAGAGGACTGGAACACCTGGGCCGGATTTTCCTGGGGCGCATTTGAATCGTCTTTCGAAAATATCTACGAATACTCCAAGCTCAGCGCCATCCATCCCGAAAAAATGGCGTTCCTGCCGCAGATGATAGATGCTCCCAAGGGAATTAAAATCAACATTATGGAGTCGGCGCTCTATAAGTATCCCGGTATGTATCTGCAGGCCGACGGCACCTCCAAACTGCACGGTCTGTGGCCCCAGATGCCCAAAGAGTTGGAGATGGGCGGCTACAACAACATTCAGGAGATTGTAAAGAGCCGTCACGACTATCTGGCAGAGTGCAAGGCCGGCGAGGCTTTCCCCTGGAGAATTGTAGCCATCAGCACCAGGGATATCGATATGGCCACCAACGATATAGTGTACCGCCTGGGCGACGCCCCCGCAAAGGGCAGCGACTTCAGCTGGGTCAAGCCCGGCAAGGTGGCCTGGGACTGGTGGAACGGTTTCTATGTTACCGGCGTGGACTTTGTGGCCGGCATCAACAACGACACCTACAAGCATTATATTGACTTTGCTTCAGAAAACGGCATCGAGTATATAATTATGGACGACGGCTGGAGCCAGGAAGGTTACAGCGACCTGTTCCACATCGTGCCCGAGATTGACCTTGAAGAGCTCATCGCCTATGCAAAAGAGAGGAATGTGGGCATCATACTCTGGGCCGGCTATTATGCCTTCCACCGCGATATAGAGCACGTTTGCGACCACTATTCAAAGATGGGCATCAAAGGTTTCAAGGTGGACTTTATGAACCGCGACGACCAGCCGATGCTCGAATTCTACACCGAGGCTGCCAGAATTGCAGCCAAATACCATCTGGTGCTGGACTTCCACGGCGCTTTCAAGCCTCACGGCCTGAACCGCACCTACCCCAACGTGCTCAACTACGAGGGCGTCTTTGGCCTGGAGAATATGAAATGGAGCGGCATCGAGATGGATATGCCGCTGAACGACGTGACCTTCCCCTACATCCGTATGGCCTCCGGAGTGGTAGATTACACCCAGGGCGCTATGCGCAACGGCTCCAAGAGCACATATCTCAAGAGCCGCGAGCCTATGAGCCAGGGCACCCGCTGCCATCAGCTGGGCGAATATGTGATTTTTGACTCCCCGCTCTGTATGCTTTGCGACGGCCCGTCCGCCTACCGCAAAGAGCCTGAGTGCCTCTCGTTTATCTCACGCATCCCTACCGTTTTCGATGAAACCGTGGGTATCGACGGCAAGGTGGGCGAATCTGTGATTATGGCCAAACGCAGCGGCGAAGTCTGGTATCTGGGCGGCATCACCAACTGGGACCAGCGCGACGTGACAATCGACCTCGGTTTCCTTGGCGGCGGCAGCTGGAAGGCAGAGATTTACCGCGACGGCGCCAATGCCGACCGCCACGCCACAGACTTCAAGCGCGAATTCAAGAACGTGAGTGCCGATGAGCCTCTGAACATCCATATGGCCTCCGGCGGCGGATTCGCTGTGATCCTGACCAAGTAGTTACCTTTCGCGAAACGGATATTTGTGCTGTTTTTTCCGTTTCACGGGCGTTTCGGGAGCTTTTTAAGGCAATTTCAGTGCGCGAGACGGATATTTGACCAGAAATGTCCGTTTCAGCGCAAAAAATGGGAATACTATGAAAAGAATACTCACGACTATCTTCATCGCCGCAAGTCTTTTTGCTGCTGTCCCTGTTTACGCCGCCAAAGAATGGAAGGCAGAGAAGCTGGAAAAGTGTGACCCCTATATGAAGCTGCAGGGCGGATACGGCTATCTGGTCAAAAACACGCCCAAGGCAGATGTATGGTGGGCAGAGGGTGTGTACAAGCCTATGAAAGACACTCCGGTGGCCCAGCGCAAAGGCCGCCGCGTGCAGCTGACGTCGGCAAAGAACGAGTACGAATCGTTCATCGTGGTGGTCAACCCCAAAACTCCCCTTCAGTCTGTCAAGGTGGCCGTCAAGGGTTTGCCCAAGGGCATTGAGGCCAAGGTGCGCAAGGTAGAATACGTCACCGTACGTACCCCCAGCGACAGCTTCGGCTACACCGGCCAGTGGCCCGACCCTCTGCCTCTCTATGACGTGGCAGAGGACCTGCCGGCAGGCGAAAACACATCTTTCTGGATTACCATCAAAACTCCCGAGTCGCGCCGCAAGGGCTGCTACCGCGGCCGGGTGGTGCTCACCGCTGCCGACGGCTGGAAGGTCACCATCCCCCTGAAGGTGAAGGTCTGCTCTTTTGCCCTGCCCAAGACCCCCAGCGTTTCCAGCGGATACGGCCTATGGTTCGACCACGTGATTAACTACGAGAATCTCAAGACCATTGAGCAGCAGAAAGAGTCGTTCTACAAGTATCTGGACGCCTTCCTTGACTATAAGATTTCGCCGTACAACCCGTTCTGGTACGCTCCCATCAAGACCACCATCAATCCCGACAACACGGTCAGCCTCGATTTCACCGAATTCAACAAGGTTGCTGCCAAATACTTTGGCGAAGGAGGGTTCAACTCTTTCGTGATAGACGTCGAGGGGCTGGGCAGCTGCGGCCCGGGCGGCTATACCCGGGGCACTTTCGGCGGCTACGAGTTCGGCACCCCGGAGCACGAGGCGCTTATGGCAGACTATCTGCCCAAGCTTCAAGACGGTCTTGAGAAGGCCGGCGTGCTGGACAAATGCTACATCTACTGGGGAGACGAGCCGCTGGAGCCCGCCTACCCTTATATCCGCGAGGTGCACACCCTTATGAAGAAATACGCCCCGCGCATCCGCACCTTCATGACAGAGCAGGTCACCTGGCTTGAAACGCCGGCGGACTTTGACGTGGCCGACGTGACCGACATCAGCTGCGTGAGCTGGAACTGCTTTGACAACCACCCCAAGGTGTTCGACTACAGCGGACCCGGGCAGGAGGTCTGGAGCTATCTGTGCTGCGCCACCAAGTATCCCTACTTCACCAATTTCGTGGACCACAACGGCATTGACCTTCGCCTGTGGCTCTGGGCTTCGTATATGTACGGGATGAAGGGCATCCTGATTTGGAGCGCCACTTGCTGGAACTCCGCCTGCATAATGCCAGAAGGCCAGCTGTTGAACGTGTGGGAGACTCCCGACTGCTACGGAATTGGCAAGACCGGCCCCGAATTCTTCGCTTGCGGCGACGGCATTATGTTCTACCCCAACAACCGCCATCCCAACCAGGACAAGACAACCGCCTTCACCGGCGAGCCCATCCCCTGCATCCGTATGGAGATCAACCGCGACGGCATAGAAGATTATGAATATCTGAAGATGCTAGAAGAACGCATCCCGGCTATGAACGAGGCCGATGCCGCTTTTGCCCGCGACCTGCTGGTTCTGCCAGAAGCCGTCTTTATGGACGATGACGCAGAGCATACAGACAAGTATTACATCCAGGATCCGCAGTTCCTGCTGGAGCGCCGCGAGCAGATTGCCAGCCTGATAGAGAAATACAGATAATGCCTGCTGAACTGCCATACACAACTCCCAAATACGAAGTCTCCGTAGAGCAGAATGTGGTATATACCCGGGCAATGGGATACCGCAAAGATGCTCCGGAGGATTCCAAAAACGCACTGCCGGTAAGTTTCGGCCAGGGCAAGATGATGCTCCTGGACCTGGATATGGACATCTATACGCCTGTCGGGGACCCTTCCTCAAAAAGGCCACTGCTGCTTATGATGCACGGAGGGTCATTTTTCATCGGCAACAAAGAAGAGAAGGGGCAGGTCGCCTGGTGCCGGTATTTTGCGTCGCTGGGCTATGTGGCGGCCTGCATCAACTACCGGATGGGCTTCAATTTGGGCAAGAAGTCATATTGCAAGGCAGAGGACCGCGCAGTGGAAGACGCCGTCGCAGCCCTTAATTATCTGCTGGAAAGGGATGATTTGCACATTGATGCGGAGCATATTTTCGCAGCCGGGACCAGTGCCGGGGCCATCGTGGCGCTTCGGCTCGCATTCTGTCCTAGCGTGGGAAACCGCCGTACGTGTGCCGCCTGGGGTGATGCCGGGAGTGACGCTGAGAATTCCGTCAGGAGAGACGCCGTGGGTGCCGCCGGGAGTGCCGCTGGGAGTGCCGCCGGGAGTGCCGCTGGGAGTGCCGCCGGGAGTGCCGCTGGGAGTGCCGCTGACAGAAAGCATCCCCGCATCTGCGCCGTGGGCAACTTCTGGGGTTCGGTCCGCGACCTGTCCATTCTGGAGAACGCTTCCACACCTATCCTCTCGTTCCAGGCAACCGGAGACCCTATTATGCCCTACGGCGGAGGGTATCCGTTCAAGAAATTCAACTGGGGACCGACAAGAATATTCGCACCTTATATGTACGGCACCAAAGCCATCCACGACAGGGCGCTGGAACTGGGCATCCGCGCCGAACATCACCCCTATCCGCTGGCCAAACATCGCCTGCATATGGACCGCGAAGGCAACTTCACCCCGTTTTTCTACGAAATCCGCGACCGCATGGCCACCTTCTTCGCCGAAGAGCTCGTATAACCCGTCGGCTCCCGGACACGCAAGTTTGCCGCCAGCGCTTTTTATTCCTGCACCAACTTGTCAGTATAGAGAATCCCCTGCAGATGGTCGGTCTCATGCTGGAAGATAACTGCAGTGAAGCCCTCTACGCGCTCAGAGACCTCCTGCCCAGTTTCGGGCGAGGTATAGCAGATGTCGATGTCCCGCCAGCGGAGCACTTTGCCGCGACGGCCGGGCACAGAGAGACAGCCTTCTGGACCTAGCTCTTGTTCGCCGCGAAAAGCGGTGATGCGTATATTGGGATACACTTCGAACGGCTCGCCCTCTTTGTCAAAGCGCTGAACTGCGATGACATTGCGCGACAGCCCGACCTGCGGTCCGGCGATGCCGACGCCATCCTGTTCGGGCGAAGTCACGGTGGCAATTAGCTTGGACGCAAGCTCTGCATACAGCGGATCGGCCAATTCACGTGCAGAAAAGTCCCTGCACTCAGCCCTTAGTACCTTCAAATCTGCAGCGTCTTCTACGGTGAGTACCCGCATCACATCAGGCTGGGATTCAATCAGTTCCCTTTCGGCAGCCGTCCAGCCACCCCTGCACCCCGCCACCAGCAGGAGGGTCAGTGCAATCAATAGCGCTTTACATTTCATATCGCAAAAGTAACAATTCGTTCGTATCTTTGTGATACTATGAAAAAGACTATCTTCCCTATTCTGGTGCTGCTGGCTCTGGCGGCACTCCCGCTGAATGCACAAAAGAAATTCGTTGCAGAGAAACTTGAAAAGTGCGACCCGTATATGAAAGCCCAGGGGGGCTACGGGTATCTGGTGAAGAATGACTCCAAAGCCGCAGTATGGTGGGCCGAGGGCTGCTACAAGGTGATGAAGGACACCCCCGTGGCCAAGCGTCTCGGCGGCACTGTCAAACTCAACACCGCCAAGAACGAATACGAGTCGTTCATCGTCGTGGTAAACCCCAAGCAGGAGCTAAAAAACCTTAAAGTGGAG
Source organism: Bacteroidales bacterium (assembly GCA_017428035.1). Lineage (GTDB taxonomy): Bacteria > Bacteroidota > Bacteroidia > Bacteroidales > UBA932 > Equibacterium. The sequence goes on from JAFRRR010000106.1 coordinate 23,422, forward strand.
CTCAGCGGCCTGCCGGAAGGCATAGAGGCCACCATACGCAAGACCGAATACGTCCCCATCCAGATGAACAGCGACTCATTCGGTTTTCTGGGCGACTGGCCCGACCCGCTGCCGCTCTACGACGAGCCCCAGGATGCGCCCAAAGGCGAGAATACTTCTTTCTGGATCACCCTCAAGACCCCTGCCGGCTTTGCTGCCAAGGCCTATAGCGGCCGGCTGAGCCTGAGCGCCGACGGCGGCTGGATGCTCAACATCCCCGTACAGGCGAAGGTGCACAATTTCACCCTGCCGGCCACCCCCAGCGTCCGCTCGGAGTTCGGCTTGTGGTTCTGGGAGGTGATAGAATACGAGAACCTCAAGACTCCGGAGCAGAAGCAGGAGGCATTCGACAACTACCTGCAGGCCTACCTGGACTATAAGATATCTCCTGAAAACCCCTTCTACCTGACGCCCATCAAGCAGAGCGTGACAGGCTGCGACTGGAGTGGAGGATGGTACTGCAGCAGCCGCGCCAAGGAGGGCAAATATTCCTTTGCAATCGACGACAACTCCAAATATGCCAACTTCGAGGCCGTCTGCACAAAGAAATTCATCCCCGTGGACTCCAGCCACCCACACAAGGTATCGGTTTGGGCTGTGGGCGACACACTGGTGTATTCGCACATGATAGTGGACTTATACGACGCCGACTACAAGAAAATCCCCTACCGCAGCAAATTCACATGGGTGGACACCGACACCACCTGGGTGGAGCACCACATAGATCTGGAGCACCTGGATCCCCGCACCAAATATCTGAATGTAAGACTCTTCGGCGCCGGTTATTACACCGACGGCTCCGAGACAGGCACCACCTGGTGGGACGACCTGCAGGTGGTCGACTGCACCACAGGCGAGAACCTCTACCCGGAAGGCAACTTTGAGATTGACCCGGGCAAGGTGCGCGTAGAGCTGGATTTCACCGACTTCAACGCCACCGCCGCCAAATATTTCGGCGAGGGCGGCTTCACAGGATTCTCGGTTCCCGTGGCCGGCGTCGGCTCGGTCAACTTCCACCAGGCAATCAAAGGCCACATCGGCAGCTTCAAGCAGGGAACTCCTGAATATGAACAGGTTATGGCCGACTACCTGCCACGTCTGGAAGACGGCTTGCGCAAGGCCGGCGTGCTGGACAAGGCCTACATCTACTGGGGCGACGAGCCGCGCGAGAAGGCCTACCCCCTGCTGCGCGAGACCCACCGCATGATCAAGAAGTACGCTCCCGGCATCCATACCTTCATGACAGAGATGGACACCTGGCGCGGCCACGCCTGCGACACGATGGACATCAGCGACTGCACCGACATCAGCTGCGTTAGCTGGGACTGCTTCGAAAACCACGACCTCATCAAGCGCTATCAGGTCCCCGGCAAGGAAGCCTGGAACTACCTGTGCTGCGGCACCAGATATCCGTATTTCTCCAATTTCATTGACCACAATGCCATAGACATGCGCATCTGGCTGTGGGCCAGCTATATGTATGGCTTCAAAGGCGTGCTTGTATGGGCCAACACGGCCTGGGGCCTGCGTGAAATCTCACCCGAAGGCCGCCTGCAGAGCCAGTGGGAAGAGCCCTACTGCCTGAGCGGCAACCCCAACATCTTCAAGCTGCTGGCCTGCGGCGACGGCACAATGTTCTACCACCACAACCGCCACCCCAACGAGGACCGCACCACCGCCTACACCGGCTACCCCATCCCCTGTGTCCGCCTGGAAATCCTGCGCGACGGCATCGAGGACTACGACTATCTGACCATGCTGGCAGAGCGCATCCCCCGCATGAGCGCCGCCGACGCCCGCAAAGCCCGCGCCCTGCTGGTGCTGCCCAAGGAGGTCTATCAAGACGACAACCTCACCGACAAGGAAGCCTACTTCATCCAGGACCCGCAGTATCTCTTCCAGCGCCGCGAGCAGATTGCCAACTTGCTTGAAAAATATCGTTAAAATGAAAAAAATATCACTGATTATCGCCTGCACCTTTATTATGGCGCTTCCGGCAGCTGCCAAAGTCTGGAAAGCAGAGACCCTTGAAAAATGCGACCCGTATATGAAAGCCCAGGGGGGCTACGGGTATTTGGTGAAGAACGACTCCAAGGCGGCCGTATGGTGGGCAGAGGGGTGCTACAAGGTGATGAAAGACACCCCCGTGGCCAAGCGTCGCGGCGGCACCGTAAAAATGACCACCGCCAGGAACGAGTATGAGTCGTTTATCCTGGTGGTAAATCCCAAGAAAGAGCTCAAAGACCTCAAAGTGGAAGTGATCGGGCTGCCGAAGGATATCGAGTTCAAGGTGCGCAAGACGGAATACATCAACCTGATTTACACCAGCAGCTCATTCGGATTTCCCGGCGACTGGCCAGACCCGCTGCCGCTCTACGACGAGCCGCAGGACGCCCCCGCCGGAGAGAACACCTCCTTTTGGATTACTCTTAAGACTCCCGCGAGTCATCCGGCAGGCAGCTACAGCGGCCGCGTCACCGTTTCCGACGCCTCCGGCTGGAAGGTATCCGTCCCTGTTTCTGTCAAAGTGCGCAGCTTTGCCCTGCCAGGCCGTCCGACCGTAGCCGCCGATATGGGACTCTTCTTTGACCAAGTAATCAAATACGAAAACCTCAACACCGAAGAGCAGAAGCGCGAATCCTTTAACAACTACATCGAGACGTTTGACGAATACAAGATACAGCTCCGCGACCCGTTCTATCTGAACCCCATTAAATACAATATCACCCAGCCCGAATGGACCGGCGGCTGGTACGACAGCAGCACTGCAGCAGAGGGCAAATACTCATACTGCGTGGCAGACCAGTCAAGCGGCTCTTGCGCAGAGGCTGTCTGGAGGCCGAAACTCATCCCCGTACAGAGCGACCGCTCTTACAAGATTGTCCTCAACGCCAAGTCCGACACAGAACACTCTTCTGTGGTGGTTGTGGACTGCTTTGACGAGAATAAGAATCTGCTTACCTACCGCCGTCGCTACAAATACATTAACTGCAACGATTCCTGGCAGGAATTCACTATGGAACTGCCGCTGCTGGATAAACGCACGGCCTATATCCAGGTGCGTCTGTTCGGGGCTGGTTATCAGGCTTCCGGTTCCGATACCGGCACAATGTGGTTCGACAACGTGCGGGTAATTGACTCTGCAACCGGCAAAAACCTTTTCCCTCAGGGCGATTTTGAGATAGACCCTTCCAAAATCAAGATTGACGTAGATTTCACAGAGTTCAACAAAATGGCAGAGAAACTCCGCGGCATAGAGAGCTTCCGCTATTTCTCGGTGAACATAGCCGGCATCGGCGGGGTCAATTTTGAATTCTCCCGGCCCGGTTATATCGGCGGATTCCGCCAGGGCAGTCCGGAGTATGAAATGCTGATGAAGGATTGCCTCACCAAGCTCCAGGCCGGTCTCAAGGAGTCTGGAATGCTGGAGCACACTCTGGTTTACTGGGGCGACGAACCCACGCCGCCGGCATATCCGGTGCTGGAAGACACCCACCGCCTCATCAAGAAATACGCCCCCGGCATCCACACATTTATGACGGAAATCATCACCTGGCGCGAACGCAGATATGACACTATGGACATCAGCGGCAGCACCGACATCAGCTGCGTGAGCTGGGAGTGTTTCGAGAACCACGACATCATCAAGAAGTATCAGCAGCGGCCGGAGCAGGAGCCCTGGAACTACCTTTGCGCCACCACCAAGTACCCCTATTTCACCGACTTCATAGACGCCAACGGCATAGATATGCGCATCTGGCTGTGGGCCAGCTATATGTACCAGTTCAAGGGGATACTGATATGGGCATCCACCTTCTGGAATGCCGGCAGCCAGTACAGCAGCACCGAGCTGCAGAACCCCTGGACCGACCCCTACTGCTTTGCCACCAGCGACCAGCTTGTGCAGCGCCTGCTGGCGGTGGGCGATGGCATACTCTTCTACCCCAACAACCGCCACCCAAACGAAGACCGCACCACGGCCTACACCGGACGCCCTATCCCCTGCATCCGACTGGAGATTATGCGCGACGGTATGGAGGACTACGAGTACCTGACAATGCTGGAGGCGATGATTCCCAAGATGTCCGACACCGACGCCGCCAAGGCCCGCGATCTGCTTGTTCTGCCTCCTGAAGTATTCAAGGACGATAATCTGGAAACCACCGACATCTGGTATATCTACGACCCGCAGTATCTGTTCCAGCGCCGCGAGCAGATAGCCGCACTCTTGGAGAAATACAATTAGGTCCCGCCATTAGGGTAACGGTCCAGAACATTGCAGGTTACCCTAAAAAACGCCCGATTTTTAAAGTAACGGTCCATAGCCAGGACCGATATCCGAATTAATGATACGAACATGAAGATAATTCTACTAATAATAGCGTTGGCGCTGTGTGAAGCGATTCCGGCCAGTGCCCAGAAGAAACTCCCCGGCGAGATGGACAAGTGCGACCCGTATATGACCGCGCAGGGAGGCTACGGCTACCTGGTGGAAAACGGGCCCAAGGCGGCCGTATGGTGGGCCGAGGGCATCTACAAGGTGATGAAAGACACCCCCGTGGCAAAGCGCAAGGGCCGGGAGGTGAAGCTCTCTACCGCCCGCCACGAATACGAGTCGTTTATTGTAGTTATCAACCCCAAGGAGGATCTGAAAGGGATTTCCGTAAAGGTAGATGGCTTTGGCGTGGCTGACGGCAACTCTGATAAAGACATTACCGCCACCGTACGCAAGGTGGAATACGTCACCACATATTACACCAACGACAGTTACGGATGGCCAGGCGACTGGCCCGACCCGCTGCCGCTATACAATGAGCCACAGGACGCGCCCAAGGGCCAGAATACCTCTTTCTGGATTACCTTCTACACCCCGGCAAATCAGACGCCGGGCACATATAAAGGTTCGGTAACCCTCTCCGACGCAGATGGCTGGAACGTCAAAATCCCCGTCAGCCTAAAGGTCCGCGACATAACCCTTCCGGACGTGCCGACCCTGCACTCCGGCTTCGGCTTCCGCTTTGACCACGTGATAGCCTACGAGAACCTCAAGACGCAGGAGCAGAAAGAAGAGGCCTTCCACAACTATCTGGAAATGTACCACGACTACCGCATCTCCCCCTCTTACGCTCCATTCTACCTGACTCCAGCCAAGTTCAGCTATGAGGGTGTCGATTGGAATGGCGGCAACTTTGACCCGGGCACCAAGACAGAAGGCCGGTACAGCTATGTGGTGACCGACGGCGCCTACGACAAGAATGTCTCAGCCAGGGCCACAGAGCAGTTTATCCCGGTATCCAGCGACAACAAGTACCGGGTCATCTTTGACAGCCGCACAGAAGGTCCCGCCACCTCAACCCTGAGGGTGGACTGCTACGACTCCGGCAAAAACCTGCTCCCCTACCGCAGCCACTACATCCATTTCAAGGCCGTCAGCGAGTGGAAGAGCGACACCCTTAGCATAGACCGCCTGCCAAAGGAGGCGGCATACGCATCCATCCGCCTATATGGCGCCAATGCCATTATCGGCGGCGAAACCACGGGAAAAACCTGGTACGACAATGTCCGTTTTGTCAATCTCACCACCGGCGAGAACCTGCTGCCGCAGGGCAATTTTGAGCCCGACTCCACCCGATTCAAGGTGAACATAGACTGGAGCGACTTTGAAAAGACCGCCGCCAAATACTATGGCGAAACGCCGTGGTTCACAGGCTTTACCTTTGACATACCCGTGCTGCACAACGCCTGCGGCTTCCCGTTTGGCACGGCGGAGCACGAGATCATCTTTAAAGACTGCGTGCAGCAGATAGAGGCTGAATTTGACAAGCTTAACCTGCTGGACAAGGCCTACATCTACTGGGTGGACGAGCCCTTCCCAGACGCCTACCCTATGATACGCGCCACCAACACCCTCATAAAGAAGTATGCGCCGCGGCTGAGGCCGTTCATCGCAGAGCAGTTCCCCTGGGTGATGACCCACACAAACGACCCGCAGGTGGACATCATAGATGTCACCGACATTTTCTGCGTCAGCTGGAACTGCCTGGACGACCACGACAAGATTGCCCGCGTACACTCTATGCCGGGCAAAGAGGTCTGGACCTACCTCTGCACCGCCACGCGCGCCCCGTTCTTCACCAATTTCATTGACCACGACGGGATAGATATGCGTATGTGGATCTGGGCCACCAGGACCCTGGATCTAAAAGGCATACTGATCTGGCGCAACAACTACTGGACCGCCCTGGCCGCCACCGAAAACGGCGACTTCAAGAGTGTCTGGGACGAGCCGGGCAGCTTTATCAGCGGCGAGGTTGGGGCCAAGAATTATGAGATGGACCAGAAAATATGGGGCAACGGCGACGGGATGCTGTTCTACCACAACAACCGCAAGCCCGGCATCGACACCGAAACGCCATACACCGGCAAGCCGGTTCCCTGCATAAGGCTCGAGGTTCTGCGCGACGGCATAGAGGATTACGAATATCTCCATCAGCTTGAAGAGAGGATTCCCTCAATGTCTGCCGCCGATGCCAAAAAGGCCCGCAATCTGCTGACTCTGCCGCGCAGCGTGTTCCAGGACGACGACGCCACACACGACGAAAAATACTATATAAAGGACCCGCAGTACTTGCTGCAGCGCCGCGAACAGATAGCCCGACTTTTGGAAAAGTGGCAATAATTCGCTATCTTCGAAAACTTTTTAACTTAAAATTACGAAATGGTAACAGAATATCCTCACTACCTTACCAGTTTGCAAGAATCTGTTCGCAAGTACTGGGACAAGAAAGCGTTGAACGATGTTGGAGGCGAAAGCTACAGCTTTGGCGAGATGGCCATCCGCATAGAGAAACTCAATTTGTTTATGGCTGCCGCCGGCATAAAGCCCAAGGACGACAAAGTGGCAATCTGCGCCCACAACTGCGCCCGCTGGGGTATGGTCTTCCTGGCCATCAACACCTACGGCTCTGTGGCAGTACCCATCCTGTTCGATTTCACTCCCGACGCCGTATGCAATCTCGTGGACCATTCCGAAAGTGTGGGTCTTTTCACCACTGCGGCCAAATGGGCCAAGATGAAACCCGAGACTATGCCTCGCCTGCGCTTCGCAGTCAATATAGAGAAATGGGACCTGCTGTTTGCAGCTGACGATGAAGTCAAGTCCGCCTACGAGAATATGGAGGCCGCCTATAAGGCAAAACATCCGAAAGGATTCGGCCCTGACGACTTGCACTACGCCACCGACAACGATGACGAACTGGCCATAATCAACTATACATCCGGCTCTACCGGCAACCCCAAGGGCGTTATGCTGACCCGCCGCAATATGAGCGCGATGATAGATTTCTGCAACCGCTGGATGGAGATTGCACCCGACCACAATATGGTCTCGATGCTCCCTATGGCACATATGTACGGCCTGATGATAGAATTTATGTATCAGGTGTGCAACGGCTGCGGCATCTACTGGCTGGGCAAGGCTCCCACACCGGCATCGCTGCTCAAGGCATTTGCACAGTACAAGCCGCACTTGCTGGTCACCGTGCCGCTGGTGATGGAAAAGATCTTCAAGAGCAAGATCAAACCGGTGGTAGAGAAACCCGCAGTGAAAGTGATTTGCGCCATCCCCGGTCTTCGCCAAATCGTATTCAAGAAGATTCGCGACGGCCTCTACGCAGCCTTTGGCGGCAACGTGCGCAGCTTTATTATGGGCGGTGCGCCGCTTAACCCGGAGGTTGAGAAATGGTTCCGCAAAATCAAATTCCCCTACACTGTGGGCTACGGTATGACCGAAGCCTGCCCTCTGCTGGCCTACAGACCTTGGGAGGAGTATGTGCAGGGCTCCTGCGGACGCGCCATTGACATTGCAGAAATCCGCATTGATTCCGACGATCCCGAGCACGTAGCCGGAGAAATCCAGGCTCGCGGCCAGAGCATCTGCATAGGCTACTTCAAGAACGAAGAGGCCAGCTCCACTCTGTTCACCGACGACGGATGGCTGCGCACCGGCGACCTGGGCACTATGGATGCCGACGGCAACGTATTTATCCGTGGCCGCAGCAAGAGTATGATACTCTCTGCCAACGGCCAGAACATTTATCCCGAAGAGGTTGAGGCAGTAGTCAACAACCAGCCCAATGTGGTAGAAAGCGTTGTGGTAGACCGCGCCGGCAAACTCGTGGCTCTGGTTTATCCCGATCAGGCCAACCTGCCGCAGAACGGAGAAGAACTCGCAGATATGGCAGAGGCCATCCGTCTGGGCTCCAACAAGCAGCTGCCAAACTACAGCCAGCTGACCAAGGTCGAGTTCCAGAAGGAGCCCTTCCAGAAGACTCCCAAAATGAGCATCAAGAGGTTCTTGTACAAATAAGACCTTTCCCCTTCTATACAAAACGGGCACCCTCAAAACAAGGGTGCCCGTTTTTATAATGTGCTCCGCTGCTATTTATCCTTGAAATAGCGGTTGTAGAGGCCTTCGAAGCCTTTGCCGTGACGGGCCTCGTCCTTTGCCATCTCGTGCACTGTGTCGTGGATTGCGTCCAGGTTCTGCTGCTTGGCCAGGGTGGCGATGTGTTTCTTGCCTTCGCAAGCACCGGCCTCGGCCAGCATACGCTTCTGAAGGTTGGTCTTGGTGTCCCAAACCACCTCGCCCAGGAGCTCTGCAAATTTGGCTGCGTGCTCGGCCTCTTCCCAGGCGTAGCGCTTGAATGCCTCAGCAATCTCGGGATAACCCTCGCGGTCGGCCTGACGGCTCATTGCCAGGTACATACCCACCTCAGAGCATTCGCCGTTGAAATGGTCGTGGAGACCTTTGAGAATCTCAGGGTCCTGAACATTCTTTGCAACGCCCAGCACGTGTTCGTCTACAAACACCAGCGGGCCGTCGTTTTCTTCCAGTTTAATGAATTTTTCACCCGGGACCTTGCACTGAGGGCACCTTTCGGGAGCGGAGTCACCTTCGTGGATATATCCGCAAACGGGGCATCTGAATTTTGCCATAATTATGAATGATTTAATTGTTAATAATTTATTTCGGTTAGTATAGCAATCAAAGTTAATAAAAAATTGCTATCTTCATAGTCGGCAATAACTAATAAAAATGGTATTAAAGATCCTTACGCTGCTCGGCTCGCTGGGTATGTTCCTGTATGGAATGTCCCTTATGAGCGGAGGTCTTCAGAAGATGGCCGGAAACCGGTTGCGCGCCTTTATGGCACGTATGACTTCCAATACCTTCAAGTGCATTCTCACCGGTATCGTGGTCACTGCAATGGTGCAGAGTTCCACCGCCACCACGCTGATGATTGTCAGCTTTGTGAATGCCGGATTGCTGGCCCTGGGCAGTGCGATAGCCGTGATTATGGGTGCCAATATCGGCACCACCGTCACCGCGTGGATCTTTGCACTGAGTTTCGGCGGCAGCAGCTGGAGCCTGGGTATGATAGCCATCCCGCTGATGTTCTTTGCCTTTGTGTGCATCAGCCTCAAGAAATACAAGAACTTTGGTGAGTTCCTGATGGGTTTTGCCCTGCTGTTCCTGGGTCTGACCACCCTCAAGGAGACATCCACCGTGCTGCTGGACAACGACGGCGTACGTACTTTCCTGGCATCCCTGTCCGGACACGGCTTCTGGAGCATCCTGCTCTTTATGGTGGCGGGAGCGGTCATCACCCTTATGCTGCAGAGCAGTGCCACCGCCACCGCCATCACTATGGTGCTGGTTGCCCAAGGCTATATCCCCTTCACAATGGCCACGGCTATGGTGCTGGGAAGCAACCTGGGTACCACAGTGACATCAAACATTGCCGCTGCGGTGGCCAATGTCAGTGCCAAGCGCACCGCCAGGGCCCACTTCCTGTTCAACCTGGTGGGTGTGGTGCTGGCCCTGATACTGTTCAGGCCGTTCCTGAGCCTTGTGGGCATCACGGTAGCGGCTCTTGGATTCCCCAATCCAGTGACCAACTCCTTTGCCGAGGCCGACGCATCCACACAAGAGGCACTGATTGCCTCACTGCCCTACAGCGTGGCTATGCTGCACACGGTGTTCAACGTTATCACCACCCTGATTCTAGTGTGGTTTATCCCTCAGCTGGAGAAACTTGTCACCGTTATGGTGCCCAGCAAGGGCGAGGAGAAAGAGACTTATCGCCTTAAATATATCGGCATCGGCGCCATCGCTGCCGGCGACCTGGCCTTGAACAGTGCCAAGCTGGAGGTCGTGGAATTCGGAAAACTCTGCCGCAGGGGGCTTGGATATATCCGGGCCGCCATCAATGCTTCCAACCGTAGCGATTTTGAGGCTGCGGACGAGAAACTGGTTCATTACGAAGAGGTTACCGATAATATAGAACGCGAGTTTGCCACCTATCTCAGCGAGGTTACCAAGAACGAGCTCAGCCCGGGCGGTATGGCCCGCGTGCGCGAATTCTACCGTATCATTGGCGAACTGGAGTCGCTGGGCGACAGCGGCGAGACCGTGGGCAAGATTGTGGCCCGCGCCTGGGACCATGGCGGCCAGTTTACCGACGATATGAAGTCCAAGCTGAATCATATGGCTGATCTGGTGGACGCCGCCTACGATGCAATGTGCCAGAACCTTGCAACGCCCGTGATCGAGTTGCAGAATATTGACAATGCAGAGCAGGCAGAAGAGGCCATCAACGACTACCGCAACAAGTTGCGCGAAGAGCACCTTAGCAATATAGAAAAGGCCTCGTATCCCTACGAAACCGGCTCTTTCTATATGGATCTGGTGAACTGCTTCGAGAAGATGGGCGACTTCATTATCAACGTCTCCCAGAGCGTCCTCAGCGCCAAAGAAGAATAGAACAGCCATCTACAGATACCGCTTGCGGTAGCCCAGTAGCAATGCCGCACCCAGCAGCAGTGCCAGCAGCTCTGCCGCAGGGGCAGAATACCATATACCCTCCATCCCGAAGACTGCCGGCAGTATAAATACGCACGACAGCTCAAACAAAAACGTCCTGGAGAATGACATCACGGCGGAAACGGGGCCGTTGTTCAGTCCAGTGAACCAGGCCGATACGAACATCGACAAGCCACTAAGCAGGAAGCATAGGGAATAGATTCTTGTGGCGTGCACCGTGAGGTCGGCGAGATCAGTGTCATACCCCACGAACAGTTTTGACACCGGCTGTGCAATAAGCTGCGCCGCCACGCATAACACGGCCCCCAGCGCGAGCATCAGCACAAGGCTGTGGCGAAGCAGGCTGCGAAGCTCTTCCCTGTCCCCCGCCCCATAGTTAAAGCCTATCAGCGGTGTCACCGCCAGATTGTAGCCGATAAACATCGCTACGAAAATAAATCCCATATAAAGTATCACAGAGTACGCCGCCACGCCGTTCTCGCCGTAATAGTGCATCAGCTGCAGGTTGTAGCACATAGAGACCACATTGAACGATATGTTGCCCACAAACTCCGACAGGCCGTTGGTGCAGGCCTTTGCGATAGGGGTCAGGTCAAACCTGACCGGCATAAACTTCAGGCGGGTATGGTTGAACTTGCTGGAGAAATACCACAACGGATAAAATCCGCCCGCAAAGCATCCTATCATAGAACCGGCGGCGGCTCCGGCAAGTCCCCATCCAAAGCCCATTATAAACAGGGCGTCCAGTGCGATATTGATTATACCGCTGGCGATGGCCAGACGAGTCCCCATCCGCGGACGGCCCGCCACCATAAAGAAGGGCTGAAAGCCCAGCTGCATCATAAAGCCGGGGAGTCCTATAGCACATATACGTCCATAGATGACGCACTGCTCTATCATCTCCCCTTCTGCCCCGAGCGCCACCGCCAGCGGCCTCATCCATATTATCAAGGGGATAGCGAGGACCACAGATACCAGCAATATGAACTCTACGAACATAGAGAAGTAGCGGTTTGCCTGCTCGGGCAGCCCCTGCCCCAGCGTTTTGGAGACAAGCGCGGCCCCTCCGGTGCCGACCATCAGGCCCAGGGCGCCCACCAGACCGACCGCCGGCCAAATCAGGTTGAGTGCGGCAAACGCCGTCGTCCCCACCAGATTGGACACGAACAGCCCATCCACGATGCTGTAGATGCTGATAACGATGTTCATCACTATCAGCGGCAGCGATGCGGCTATAAGCCTTCTGTAGCCGTAATGTCCGTCCAGTCTGTGTTCCACTTTATCGGCGAAATTGTTTGGGGAATAAAAAAGGGCATCCCGGAAAAGGGACGCCCCTGATTATGCTGTAATAATGATTACTCAGCTGCGGGAGCTTCTGCCTCGGCTGCGGGAGCCTCAGCGGGCTTCTCGGCTTCCTGGGGTTCGGAATCCTCAGAAGGAACAACCTCGAACTTGAAGGTAGCCTTGATATCCTTGTAGCACTTTACAACTGCCTCGTATGCACCGGTAGCCTTAACCACGTCGCTGCCTACGATTTCGATGTTCTTGCGGTCTACGTCAAAGCCCATAGCGTTCAGTGCCTCGGCAATCTGGATGTTGTTTACAGAACCGAACACTTTGCCCTTGCTGCTGACCTTGGCGGGAACCTTTACAACAGCTGCTGCAAGCTTGCTTGCAAGAGCCTCGGCATCACCACGGAGCTTAGCCTCTTTGTGAGCGCGCTGACGAAGATTCTCTGCGTGTACCTTCTTTGCAGAAGGGGTAGCCATAATGGCCATACCCTGGGGAATAAGATAGTTGGCTGCGTAGCCGTCCTTTACCTTTACCACGTCATCCTTGTAACCAAGGTTCTTGACATCTTGTTTAAGTATGATTTCCATATACGCGCCTCCTATTATTTCATTAAGTCAGTTACGTAAGGCAGAAGAGCCAGATGGCGGGCACGCTTAACGGCCTGAGCCACTTTGCGCTGGAACTTCAGGGAAGTACCGGTGATGCGGCGGGGAAGAATCTTGCCCTGCTCGTTGAGGAACTTCTTGAGGAACTCGGGATCTTTATAATCCACGTATTTGATACCGGCCTTTTTGAAACGGCAGTATTTCTTTCTCTTAACATCCACTGTCGGGGGATTGAGAAATCTGATGTTGTTCTGCTGTGCCATAATTAGTCCTCCTTGGTTTCTGTTTGAGCCTCTGCTTTCTTGGAGCGGCGACGCTCTGCATAAGCAATGGCGTGCTTGTCCATAGCTACAGTCTGGAAACGGATGATGCGCTCATCGCGTTTGAACTGAGTCTCAAAAGTTGCAATAAATTCGGGCTCAGCCTTGAATTCGATAAGGTGATAGAACCCGGTGGTCTTCTTGTCGATGGGGTAAGCAAGTTTCTTCAGACCCCAATCTTCTTCGTACACGATCTCACCGCCGTTGTCGGTGATAAAGCTCGAGTACTTAGCAGCCGCTTCCTTCATCTGGCTTTCAGACAAAATGGGAGTTGCAATGAAAACGGTTTCGTACTGTTTAAGCATTTTGTTAATAATTGGTTTTGTTAAAATGGGTTGCAAAGATAAAACAATTTCGCCAAAAAGCAACTTAATTTATAACTTTGCGCTGTATGACAGACAAAAGACTGCTTGTTTTCACAATTCTCGCCCGCACTCTTAGCTTCAGCGAGACCGCCCGCCAGACAGGAATAAGCCAGCCGGCGGTGAGCAAGCACATTGCCGCCCTGGAATCCGAGATAGGTGCCGCCCTGTTTGTCCGCTACGGCCGCACTGTGGCCCTGACCGAAAAGGGCCTGGCGCTACTGCAGATTGCGGAGAAGATTCTGGATGGCTACGCCCAGATAGAGATTATCAAGGAATAAAAAAGGGGAACCCGTTTGGATTCCCCTCTTTTATTATCAATTGGTGGGACAATTAGAAACCGTCCTGGTCTCCTTCGAAACCAGTGAAACGGAAACCACCAACTTGGTAATGGGTAAATTCCATTCCATACGAAGCATACATACTAGTAAAGTAGTCTCCTCCGACAAAAGTCAATTCAAAATAAATTGAATCAGCCGGCATTCCGCTGGGAGTAGTTGCTGCCCCGGGGATAATTATGCCTTTGTCAACAATCATCTGAGGGCCATGGTATGCTGAACTGCCATACAGGTTGTCCAGGACATCTTCACTACCGAAAGTCTTCTGCTCAAGTTTGCAGGGAATCTTTGCCTGATATCCAATGAAGTATTCTTCATCGGCAATATATATCGAGTCGGTAGCATTGGCTGAAGTGTTAAATGTAAAAACACGTGAGTACCCACCCAACACATCGGTATCTACCAGTTCGCCATTGTCGTTAACGGCATTATATTTTACAGACCACTCACCTGCAACATCTTTGGCAACAGTGGAGCCAATAGGATCCTTCTGGCAAGAGATTGCAAGAATAGCGATCGCTGCTAATAAAAATAATCTTTTCATTGATTAATCCTCCTGTTATTCCTGTTTAATTACAATGTGCATAGGACCAACCACGCCGTCGGCATATTGAGTATCGTACGACAGGGTCTTGGTTGCAGGATCATAGACACCATTTTTAAGCCAGTCCAGACCGTCTTTCCAGGCTGAAATAAACGATGACAACAGAGTGACTGACATGTCTGCATTAAGAATCAGATTACCAGTCATATCAAAGTAGGTAGCATACGCACCACTCTGATACAGATCCACATAGTAGCCACCCCTACCCTGGATGCTGGTGTACCAACCACCAATAAGGTCACTGACTGAATAGATATTACCCGCAACCTTGGAGATGGTTATAGAAACACTCGGGGTTACAAACGGTGCCCTTGCCCATGCCTGTACGCCGGGGTCAAAATTGCTTTGATCAGAATAATACTGTGCGTATTCAAGGTAGGTAGCGTCGACAAAGATTGATTCCTTGGCATCGAGTGAATAACCTCCAGCCATATCTACTTCGATTGTCGGGTCATAAACATAAACCATACGTGATTTCTCGAAGTAGAAACCTTCTTTGCTGGTGTTGCAGTATACTATCTGGTAGAAGCCGGACTCACTGGTATCGACTTCGTCAACCAGATTGCCGTTAGGATCGATGATATAGACCTCGACGTCGCTGGCTCCCTCGCAAGGGGTATAACCGGGCTCAACATACGGATCACCCATCTCAACGTACATAGCCATATCGCCATTCAGGGTAAAGTACTCTGTCTCCAGGGTCTTGTCTGCGGAAGCCTTCTCGCAGCTGCCAACAACAAATGCGGCAAATGCTATTGATAATATGTAAATGATTTTTTTCATATCTGTGTCTTATTATTTAGCCCAGAATACT
The DNA here is from genome assembly GCA_017428035.1 of Bacteroidales bacterium. Taxonomy (GTDB): domain Bacteria; phylum Bacteroidota; class Bacteroidia; order Bacteroidales; family UBA932; genus Equibacterium. Next base: position 38,682 of record JAFRRR010000106.1, read on the forward strand.
TTAACGTTAGGCAGTTTAACCTCAGGGCAATTGATGTTTGACTGAGATGAAACCAATGCATAAGGCCAACGCTGGATAGTGGTGCGCTGCCCTACCTCTGTATCATACTTGTAAGGGGTATAGAGCTCACCTGCAGGCAGAGCTGAAGCGTTCAAATTATCACCCTGACGGTCATAAATGTCATCTGCTGTCATATTGCCGAAAGCAGGATAGCCAAGACGACGCAGCTCACACCAAGCTTCATAGTTGTTGACGCCAGAGAGTGCAACCCACTTCTGGACACCTATGCACCTGGCTGCATTTGAATTGTCAAAAGGCCAAGCTGCGATGGCAGCGCTTGCGCCATCTACACCAGCAGCGTCGAAGGAAGCCTCGATGGCTGCTTCATAATACCTCTTTGCCTTAGCTGCATCTTTTGATGCAAAATACTCAGCAAGCCAGAAGTTCACCTCAGCTACGGAAATAAGCACTACAGGAGTGTCATAAGCCATCTTGGGACGGCAGAATGACTTCTTGTAGTTCAAGGAAGTAGAGAGGTTGTCACCAGAGATACTGCCCCAGTACTGACCTGAAGTATTGGTATCAAAGAAAGCACCAAGACGTGCATCGTTGTATGCGTTCATTGTTCTGAAAAGGGCAACATTGAGCGCAACGTTGATCTGAGTAGAACCGAAATAGGTTGCAAACTCCTCTTGATAGAAAGGATTGGCCTTACCACTGGCATTTGCCCAGAAGCCTTTCCAAGCAACGTCCTCTGTAGGGAAATTATCCTGATTGATGAGAGATGCAAGCTGAGAATCAACATTTACTTTACCGCTCTCTCTCATAAGTATCTTGAGCTTGAGGGCGTTAGCAAACTTAATCCAGTTAGCTGCAGACTGTCCCGTGTAGAGGAAGTTGGTAGCTACGGCATCTGTCTCGGAAACCTTGGAGAGAGCTTCGTCGAGTTCTGCAAGGATACCTTCATAAACTGTAGCACCTTCGTCAAAGTGAGGGTTCGGATATTTCTCTGCATCCATTGACTCGGTATAAGGAACCTCGCCATAGGCATCCACAAGGGCCTGGAAAGCGAAAGCACGAAGAGTAGTGGCTGCAAGGTAAGTACCCCACTGGCTGTCAGCAGCGGCATTGTCACGGATTACGGTAGCGTTGCTGATGCAACCCTGCATAATCTGGGAATAGAAACTGCTGGAGCGAGTCTGAGACATTGTGAACTGACTGAAGTCCACGTAGTTGGAAGTACCGAACGACTGAGCATACTGCTGTGCGAAATAACCGCCTGTAATTCTGAAGAAGTCACCGTAGCTTGCGCACAATGCCATTTCTGCAGCAGGGAAGATATTATCGTTAGTCACCATTGCAGGTGTAGCCGAATTCGGATCGTAGTTGATGTCAAGCCAATCTTTGCAGGACACCAGCGAGAGAGTAGCTATTGCAATAACTAATGTAACTATAATCTTTTTCATGATTCGAATCCTCCTTAGAATTTAAGATTCACATTGAAGCCATAGATACGGCATGAAGGATTGTTGTACATTTCACCAAAAGTACCTACGAGGTCTGTACCCTCGGTAGTAGCCTCAGGATCGACATAGTAGTTGTCGCGTGCTGTCCAGGTGAATGCATTGTTGACAAATGCAGAAAGACCAATATTTGAGAAAGGTCCAATCCATTTCTTGGGAAGGTTCCAGGTCAAGGTGATGTTGCGGAGCTTAGCATAGCTGCGGTCCATCAGATAAGCCTCACCGGACATTCCGTAACCGTGATCGTTGAAATAGGTCTGGTAAGAACTGTTGCTCGGGTAGAGAGGAACAACATTCTCGTCGTAGCCAAGAACATTACCGTCATCGTCGACATACTCACAAATGGAGTTGGGGATAATGAACGGCCTGCGGTCGTTGTAGGTAGTGATGATACCGTTACCGGTGAACTGCATAATGTTGCGGGTACGGGAGAACATGTATCCACCGTAACGAACATCCAAGGTGGCGCTCAGAGCCAGGCTCTTGTATGCGAACTGAGTTGTCAGACCGCCTGTCCACTTGAAGTTCATATCCTTGCCCGTAGGCTGAACGGACTTGGTCTGCTTGGGCTGACCTTCTTCGTCAACGATGATCCATCCGTCATATTCGCTATCAGGATCATCATAATATCTTGACTGATAAGTCCAGAAAGTACCGATAGGCTGACCTTCTTCTGCATACATGTATACAGCATCGTTACCGGCGCTGAAACCATTGATGGCAACCCTGCCGCCGAAGTTCTCGGGGAGAGATACTACCTTGCTCCAGTTCTTTGCCCAGTTGACGCTCAAATCCCAACGGAAGTCACGGGTCTGTACCGGAACGAAGTCAAAGAGCAACTCAACACCACGGTTGCGAACAACACCGAAGTTGGTCACTGCAGATGTGTAACCGGTACCGGGGTCAACGGTCACGTTGAAGATCTGGTCTGAAGTAAGCTTATTGTAGTAAGCTGCATCAATACCGATACGGCCCTCAAAGAACTGCAGGTTGGTACCAACCTCAAACTCAGTTGTCATCTCAGGACGAAGAGTAGAAGAGTTGTTACGCGCGCTGCGGGCAAATGCGTTCACACCGTTCATAGGGAAAGAAGCAATGCCTGAGCCATAATATCCACGATAAGCAGCCTGAACATAGGCGGGGTTGGTGCGGTATACACCGGCATCGTTACCAGTCTTACCATAGGAAGCTCTGATCTTACCAAAGGAGAGGATGTCATTCTTAGGCATCAGGTTGGTGAAGATAAAGCTGGCGGTAACACCAGGATAGAAGAAGCTGTTCTTACCCATAGGGAGGGTAGAAGACCAGTCGTTACGTGCAGTCAGATCCAGGAAGAATGTATCCTTATATCCGAGAGTAACGTCTCCGAACACACCAATCAGACGACGCTTGGTCTGTGCCTCTGCGAGGTCAGTCCAGTCTGCGCCGTTGCTCAGATCCCAGAATCCGGAATAGAATGCAAGACCGGTGGCGACACCGTTCATAGAAGTCGACGCACGTTCGTTGATATTGGTACCCAGAATCGCGGTCACTGTGAGGTCACCATCAATAAAGTCATCGTTGTAGGTAGCCATGAAATCGTGGTTGAACTCATAGTTGCGATAGTACTGAGCGGCAACAGAACCATCCTGATTCATGCTGGAGGGTGCATAACCCTTATCATCGTAGATCAGGGCATCTGTCAGACTAATCTGAGGCACACCGTTCTTGTAGTCGAAATCGCCATAATTGAAACCATACCTATAAGTTAAGGTGAGGAAATCAAAAGGCATCACGTCGGCCTGAACCTTACCGAAGAGACTCTTCTGGTCGGTATGATTGTAGTTATTCTCAACTGCCCAGTAAGGGTTGGTGATACCGTAAGGAGTCAGGTAAGCCTCGGGAGTATTGAAGGGGTTGGATGTATCCTTAAGGTCAACGAGGGAGATGTTACGAGGGAACTCAAGGAGACCGTCGATAGCAAATGCGCCCTGATCCATAAGGACTGCATCTGTCTTGGAAAGTGCAAAGTTGATGGTAGAGCTTACTTTGAGCCAGGATACAGGAGCATAAGAACTGCTCATTGTAATGGTGTTTCTGGTATATTTATCCTTGTTGTAAGGCATAATACCATCATCGCTCGAATTTGCATAAGACAGATAATATGTCATCTTCTGGTCATCGGAGATACCGCTCAGAGCGACACTGTGGTTCTGGCTCCATCCAATCTCAAAGAAATCCTGGATATTGGTGGGGAGAGCCTCGAACTTGCCGTAGCGCTGCTTACCGTTCCATACAGGACCATAAACCTGATAAGAACCGTCAAGACGCGGACCCCAGGAACCATTCTCAATCCAAGTCTGGGTACCGTTCCATCCCTGTCCGAAATCATTCTGGAAAATAGGGAGGTTAGCCAGCTGACGAGCCTGAACACCGCCATTGTACTCAATGGAGAAGTTCCTGTCAGCATTTCTCTTACCCTGCTTGGTGGTCACGATGATGACGCCGTTGGCGGCACGTGAACCATAGAGAGCGGTTGCGGCTGCACCCTTGAGGACAGTCATGGTCTCGATGTTATCCGGAGCAATGCTTGTGATGCCGGTCATAGGGATACCGTCTACAACATAGAGAGGCTGGTTGCTACCTGCAATAGAGCTGTAGCCACGGATAACCACACTTGTTGCAGCACCAGGGTCGGTAGAGGTCGAGTTAATCTGCAGACCTGCAACCTTACCTGCGAGGGTGTTGGTAACGTTTGTGGCACGCTGACCAGCAATCTCCTCGTTCTTGACGGTAGTAGCGGCATAACCGATGGATTTCTCACTACGGGTGATACCCATCGCAGTTACCACTGCCTCGTCCAGAAGCATCAAGTCATCTTCCATCACAACATTCATGGTCGCACCGGTAACTTCCTGCTTCTGCGGTTTCATACCGTAGAAAAGGAAAGAAAGGGTTTGACCAGGTTTAGCACTGATTGTGTATGCGCCGTTTGCTCCGGTAATGACACCGATGGTCGTACCGTCAACTACGACAGAAGCTCCGGCTACAGGCTCACCGTTCCGGTCAGTTACCACACCGGATACCTGATTCTGTGCCGAAGCAACGAAAGTCGTTGCAGCGATCACAAGTGCTGTCAGAAAAAGTTTTACTTTTTTCATAAGCTGATACTTTTTTGGTAAACTATAATTGGTTGAAGTAGTTGTTTACTAAATACGAAAATTTCGTCGCAAGGTCGGAACTTTTTTTGAAAAAACCAAATATCAGTTGGGCAACACCCTGATTATAAGCGACTGAAAGCGGGCGAAACATATAAGGATTTAAGACCGTATCTGGCCCATTCGCTTTATTTTTGAAAGCGAAATGCGAAAAACACATTAAAATTGTAAGGCGATTCCGAAATTAGTAAACTACTTCAAGATCGTCTATCCACAGCCTGCTTTTTGACGAACCTGTAAAGTAATCGCCAAGGCGGCTCGCGGCAAAAGAAACGATGATGTGCGTGGGCCTGCGGGAGATATCTTTATAATTTATAGGTATCTCCAGTTGCATCCAGCCGTTTTCGCCCGCCTGAATTACCTGCGGTCTCCCTGTCCAGGCCTCTGACGATGTATTTGCAGTGAAATCGCCATACGCGATAACCGAATCGTCATCTTTGGAGAAGAATGTGCTCTTGTCGGTAGTATTGACCTGAACGGGACATTGCGAGGTGCCGCCGTATTTTTTGTAATCCCAATCGCCCAGAGCAAGCCATATCTGGCAGCAGTCGGCATCTCCCTTTTTAACAGGATAATCATCAGGATATGAATCTATTACATCTATCTCACCGCACTCGTATCTGGCCCAAAGGCGGAGGGCGGAGGGCCGCAGGGTCCACGGACGGCCAAAATTGAGCACACCGCCCTGCGTGCCCACTATGCGGACAAACTCGCCGGAGAAGGTATTACCGGCGGCGAACTTAATCACCACATAGCGCGAAACCAACTGGGCACTGGCACGACCCTGAACCTTATCCTCCGTGTCGGGCTGGGCAATGCAATATGAAGACCCCAAGGTTGTAGACCCGACGTTGCCGGAATCCCACCATTTCGAATTGTGCAGCGGGTCGGACGATGATGGATCATACCAGGAGAAAAAGTTTGCAGATTCTGCATTGCTGTAGGCTTCGAAGCCTGAGTTGGGCAACTGCGCGGCCGCTTCTGTCTCAAACACAACCGGCGCCGACTCGTCACTGCCACTCACGGCGATGCACTCATAGCGGGTCAGAGGCTCCAGGGGACCTATGAAGGTATAGAACAGGCCGCCGTCCTGGGTAACCTCGTCCGCTTCCAGCCACTCTTGCTCACCCTCCTTGCGATAGCGGAAAGAGTTGGCCGCATCTGCGCTGCCCTGCGCCACCACGCGGGCCTTTGTGGTCCAGGGATCCACCATACTTAGGTCCACGGCGAACTCTGTCTGCTCTACATACAGCGACCAGACCTCTGTCCTGCCCCTGTAGCTGACCTCAACCAAGACTCCCTGGGTGAAATCTTTAAGAGCCGACAAAGACGGCGAGATGGCCGTGACATCCACCGGCCCCAGTTTGAGCGAGGTCACGGTGATGTTGCGGATGCTCTCTTTGGCAGATACATAGGCGATGACCCTGCGGTTGGGGGCATCAATCACGGTGCTGCCCACCTGCCCTTGCACGGTGAAATAGCGCTCGATATCCTGAGTAGCGCGAATGGTCCAGGGATAATCCTGATATGTCTTTAGCGTAACTTTCTGAGGGGAAGAAAGATTCCAGACTCCCTCTATCTGTGGCTCGCAGCGGGTCTCGGGATGGACATAGGTGGCAGACTTGATGGTCACCGCAGCCGGGTCGACCTCCTCGGGCAGCGATATTGTAACTATGGCATTCTGTTCATCTATGATCACCTCCCTGGCCCCAGCCACGTCCAGCGAGGCAAAAGCGCCCTTGATGACGGGGTCAGGCAGGTCATTGGCGACGCACGAAGCTATCGTAAGCGCCGCAGCCAGAAGGGTTATATATGAACAGATGCGTTTCATCCTGAATAATTAAAAATGGAAGGCCACGCCAAACCAGGTCCCAAGAAGGTCCAGTCCGACATTGGCCCCAAACTTGTCGCGGCTGCCGGTGGGCTCGTTGTTGTTGAAGCACTCTACCCTGTTATAGGAGAGGTTGGCCATACTCAGCGTCGCGGTGATGGAGATATTGTTCATAACAAAGAACGACAGGCCGGGGCTGAAGCTGAGCTTTGCGTTCAGATAATCGGCACGCGTCATAGCCTCTCCGCCGGTGTTGAACTCGCTGTGGCCGCGACCGCCCGAAAGGGCAAACTCGGCAACCACCGCCACCCTGCTCTTGGGGTCAAGGGCAAAATAATTCCTGTGGAACAGCGTCGCGCTAAGCATTGTGATGCCGGCGCTGACATCACTGAAGTCAAATGCCATACCCTCGTTAAGGAGGTCTATGGTGATATTATCCACCGAAGCATTGCCGGAGGTGTAGCTTATGCGGGCGCCGGCGACCCTGTCATTTTTATATGCATACTCCACAAACGGAGCAATCATAGAGACGCGGCCCTTGGCGGTTATGGGATTCAGCACCAACATTATACCGCTGTTGTCGCTGTTCAGGTCAAGTGTCCCGAACTGTATGCCGACGGCAAATTCGCCCTTGGGGATGAAGGTCGGCCTTTCCTGTGCCCGGCTCAACAGCGGGCAGAGCAGCATCACAGCCGCTGCTATTATTATTCTTACTCTCTTCATCGCTTCCCAAGAAATATATCAATACCTATACTCAGCGCAGATACATCCACCAGATAGCTTATGGCAAAGGACCCGGCCTTGCCGTTATATACCTGATTGTGTATCTGGCTCTTTCTGCTGTAGCTGATTCCGGCCATACCCACCGAGGCGAACAATGCCACCCTGTTGGAGAGGAAGGCGGTCACGCCCGGATTTACAAAGAGGCCAAACCGGTTGTTGTTCTCCCAGGTGCCCACAACGGCGCCGGTGTGTTCCTCGGAGTTTTTGGACTGCGCGAATCTGGCGCCCAGGCCGGCGTCCACGTGAAACGCTATGCGCTTTGAATCAGCTACCGGCAAATAATAGCGCAAGAATACCATAGTGTTTATATTCCTGCTCTCCAGATAGTAATACTCCAGACCCATCGAAAGGCTGGTAAGTTCTGCCCTGGCAGAGGAGATATCTATCATATTGCGGCCATACCCTACCCTGGCGCCTACGCCCAGGTTATCGGAGAAAAAGTAGCAGAATTCTGGAGATGCCGCTATGTTGTAGCCCACCGAATTGATGCCCTTGACAATGGCAAAGTCAAAGTTATCGTTGGTATGACCGTCAAAGGAAGCGCTGCCGCCGACAAGGAAACTCCCTTTGGGCGCCACCACCGGCCTGGGGTCGTCGTAGCGGACAATCTTCTCCCTGTCCCTGGCCAGGGCTCCCGGGCTCAGGGCAAGCAGCAATGCCGTCAAAACTATAATGCGTCTTTTCATACTATTCGTATACAAGTTCCATCTGGTCAATCCACATCTTGCTGGAATCGCAGCCGGTGAAATAGTCGCCATACTTGCTGGAGGCGCAGGAAACCACGATATATGTGGGATAGTCCATCTCGCTGTTGTATTCAATGGGGATGGTATATTCCTTCCAGACGTTGTGCGAATTGGAGGCGTTGCCCTTAAGCTGCAGGTCGCCATAGGCAATGGTAGATGCGTCAGTGGCAAAATCCACGAATGTGCCGGTGTCGGTGGTATTCACCAGTATCGGGCACTCCCTGGTGCCGCCGTAGATACGATAGTCCCAGGTTCCCAGGGCAATCTGGATGCGGCCGGTGTCATAGTCGCTGGTGGTTATGCTTTCGCCGGCGGGAGTCGAATCTATCCTGTTGATCTTGCCGGTGGAATATTTGACCCAGACCTTGAGTGCGGTGGGACGGCCGGTGAAAGCGCGGCCAAAGGCCACCTTGCCGCCCTTGGTGCCGACAAGCCCGGCAAAATAGCCGGAGAACAGGTTGCCTGCGGCAAACTTCACGAGGGCCCAGGTAGATGACAGGCAGGCCGACTGGTTGCCGTCGTGTTTCTCTGACTTGTCGGGGGCGCAGATTATGAATCCGCCAAAGTCTGCCGATCCGTTGATGCCCTTGCTGCCGTTGCCGGAACCCCACCAGGGGTCTGCGCCGGAAGCGTAAAATTCAGTGTAGTTGCCCGAATCCGACGTGCTGCTCTGCTCAAAGCTGCCGTTGGGAATGGCCGGGGCCTGTTCTGTGGTGAATGTTTTGGAATCGCCTATGTCAGTACCGTCTATCACCAATTTATAGGTATAGCCGGTGGCAGGAGTCAGGCCGGTAAGGACGGCCTTGTAGGTGCCCTCTGAAACACGCTGGGCAGCGACTGTTGTCCAGGAACCGCTGCCGGTGCGATAGGCAAACTTTATGGCAGAAGGGTTGCTGTACTCGCTCTCGTCCACATCTGCGTGGACAGTGGCGTGTCCCGCCCATATTTCATATACGGCAGACTCCGAAAGACCTGTGGATACCGGCTCGAACACTATTATATCTTCTTTGATATCAAGGCCTTCGTCCACCAGAAGGTCAAACGAGACTTCGCCGTCGGTCACGGTATACTTCAGGGTCATTGAATACATCTTGCCCGCCTCTATGGAGCCCACCTTGCCGCTTTTGGTAAAGCTGGAGCCGTTAAGTGTGCCGCTGAACGTCCATTCAAACTCCGGCTCTTCTATGCCGTCGATTATGAAATAACCCTCGGCGCCGCTTTTAGCGGCGTTGTATGTAAGATTGTTGCCGCCCACACCGATAGTAAAGGTGTAGCCGGAAGCGAAGTTCTCTGCGATGCCGCTGCCAAAGGTAACTTTGGTGACGGCATTGCTGACACCCGCCTCTACCTCAACATCGGTATTTGTGCCTGCCACAACCTCGAACTCGGTGCTGCCGGCATAGCTCTTGCTGCCCCAGGATGCCTTTGTCGGGGAGTCTTTTGCCGCCTCGCCGGCTATCACATCCACCCTGTAGCTGTTGCTTGGAAGCCAGATGACCTCCGGTAGCTCGGAGTATTTGTAAGAACGCACCAGACCGGAATAATCGGCATAGTATAGATTCAGCCTGGCGCCCGCAAGCAGCTGGGCTTCGGTTGCGCCAGCTTTGGTTTCTGTCTGCGATATGCCCGCCTTAACAGAGAATGAACCGTCGGGAACATACTCGTCGTGCGAGCAGCCGGCCATAAACACCGCCGCAATCAGGGATAATATTGTAAACAGTCTCTTCATCTTCTCTCCCTCCTATTCGTTTACAACCAATGTTACAGGAATGCTGTTTTTGCAGCCCGCCATATCGGTGACTTCCATTGTGAAGGTGTGGCGGCCCGGGAAAGCGTTGATGGGTTCCTGTGCGCCGCTCAGGTCAAACTGCAGCAGCGTCTGCCCCGCCAGGTCGCTGCCGTGCGGGAACGGGACAATCTGGAACACGATGTCCTGCTCCGGAGCGGGGTTTATCAGATCCAGCGTGGTGCCGCCGGCCAGGGCCACCGAAGCCAGAAAGGCGTCGCTGGTAGAGGCCATCTGCACCTGGAATTTCTTGATGCCGCCGGGCACCGTGACCACAACCCTCAGGTCCATACCGGTTGCACCGGCCGGAACCACAATGTTGTTCAGGTCATTGTACATAGTGCAGTCTTCGGCAAAATCTATCCGGATGCCGCCGTCGCCCTTGGGCGCCTTGGGGTCATCTCCTATCACCGACTCGGGCACCACTTCCATAGTGACCAGCAACTCCTCGTCATCCACAAAAGAATTGATTTCCACCGCAAATGTGGCGTTGCCCTCTTCATCGGTCTTCTTCACAAACTTTATCTGGCGCCACTGACGGGCCTGGATGCCAGTCAGGTTGGCCACCATCTTCTGGCTCTTGCCAGAAATGCTGCCTGAAAAGACGATATTCATAGTGGTGTTGCCGCTCTCATTCACGGCATAATAGCCGGCCTTGTCGGTATAGGTGGCACGGCCGCCCGAATATGTCAGGTCAAAATCCAGCGGCGCGGCGGGATTTACGGTCACAGTGGCCTTGCCGTTTCCGGTGACCATTGCCAGGAAGGCATCGTCGTAGGACACGGTAGCCTTCACCTGCAGCAGCGTGCACACCAGCGAACCCAGGCTGGTGGTTTCGCCAGCCGTTATCGAGAAGCTCTCTTTGACACCGTAGACGGGTTTGTCAAACTCCGCAACAGGCACTTCTTCTGCCGTAGAGCGGGCCTCAAGGGTATAATCACCGGCAGGGAGGGTGACCTTGCCGCCGGCGCTCTTGATCTGGGCATATGTGGTTTCAAGCACACTTGCGCCCGACGCATTCTTTATGAATATGGTATAGGTGCCGGGGGCGGCAGTTGCCGCCTTGGTGAGCAGAGTCTCATCCCACTGCAGTTCAAATCCCTCCAGAGAGAGCACGCCCTCTGTAGAGCGCACATTGCGTTCATATTTCTTGCAGGATGCCATCGAGAGCATCAGGATGGCGCTCATAATTAACACAATTGTTCTTTTCATATCTGCAGTTGTTATGAGTTGAGTTCTATATCGCCGAGTTTCACCGTCTCCACGTTGTCGTTGAACGATATCGTGATTGTGACACCGCCCACATTGGATACATCATATTTCACAGTATAGCAGGTTGCGGCATCGCCCTTGAAAGAACGCTCCGGGAGAGTATAGTCGTCTCCCGTCTGGGTTTTGAGCGTTCCGGTGACAGTCCACTGATAGGCAACGAATATCGCCTTGTCGCTATACGTAAATCCGCTTGCGCTCTCGGGCGTGGTTATCACAAAACTCCGCTGGGGAAAATAATTCTTGAACGCGTCGGTACATTCAATCTTCACGATGCAATTGGCCAGATTGACCGTCACCTTGACAGTTGTGGTCTGGCCGCCAAGCACGCCAAAGTTGGCGGAACCCTCAAAGCAGGGTTTTCCGGGACCTTCTGCGGACGGATCGCCATATTTCACCACGGCCGAATAGTTGCCCGCCGCAAGCGGCGCATCCGCATTCCAGGCGCCCAGAAGGCCGTTGTAGATTGTCGCGCCAAGACTGTTTTTCACAGTCAGCGAGAAATCTGCCGCATCGGGCAGACTGGCATAATCTGACACGCTGCCCTTGGTCAGGACCTCCGCCACGGCACCCTCTTCCAAAGAGAAGGAGACGCTGCCGGCCGTCCTGTCCTGCTTGGCACAGGATGCGGCCAGGAGTGCCATAGCGGCAATCAGAGTCAAAACTGTTTTTTTCATTTCGCTATCTTGATTTTTACATTATCGATATATAACCACGCGGTGGTATTGTTTGTACCTGCCTGATGCTCTATCTCGGTGCGTATAGTCAGCCTGAAGACGCCTCCGGCGGGCACGCTGTGTATTGTGTATTGAGCGGTGTTGGGCGTGCTGGTATAGCTGCCGCTGTACTCCTTGACATAGAACGAATTGCCGTCCTCAAAAGTACCATCGGTTGCGCCGCTCTTGTAGCCCTGGGTGCTGGTCACATAACCCACATAGCAGGTCTGGCCGACATCGGGGTTCGTTATGATGGAAATACCGCCATACTGGTTGTTGGCGCCGTAGTCGAATTCCACGCTCAGATCCACCGGACTCTTTATGGTGCCGCTTAGCGGCGCGGCATCCACGCGGGCGTGGTAGTCGGCAGAAGTCTCCCTGCGGCAGGCTATGCGGATGCTCTGGCCTGCCGACGCACCTATTCTAGCGCCGGTCCATCCGTTCAGGAAACTGTGAGGATCCTTGGAGCCGGTGTTGAAGCCGCTGGAGTATTGGTCGTCATAGGAGAACGACCCTACGTCAGAGAAATCTTCGTAAAGCAGATACGGCACATTCAGCGCCAAAGCGGTGGAATTCTTGCCGGCCAGGGATTCTACAGTGACTGTTTCACTGATGGTGACGTGCTGCGAGTCGTAGGTCACGGTCACCTCTTTTCCGCTCAGGGACCGGAAGGCCTCCTGGTCTTCGTATTCCAACACAAAGGTCTCACCCTCAGAGAATTCCCTGCCTGGAGAGTATGTATACACATTGGTGAGATTGTCACCCCACTTGCAGCCCGACGGCGCCGTGAGGGTTATGGTCTGGATGTCCTCGCCCAAATTGTTCGAGGCCAGATTCAGGCTGATCTGATAATGGCTGCCGACCGTCTGCGGGACAATCTTCACCGGTGTGGAATGGCCGGCGGCAAAAGTGCGCCCGCGGAGCGGGATGGAGCAGCGCGCCACCTTGGTATCGGTATAAAGAGCCACCGTCATCGCATCGCTGCCGGCAAAAGTCGTCGGAAATATGGATGCCGTCAGGTAGTGTCGGTCATCTGCACCGGAGATGGCCACGGGCGTCTCCGGCTCAATGGTGATGGTAGAGCCGCTTGCGCTGACTACGGCCGCAGAAGGCTGCGTCACATCAAACGAGACTTCGCCCGTAACGGCTTTGGGAAAACTTGCAACAATACGCCTCACCGGCTCACCGCCCAGTGCATCGGCCTCTTCTGTGTAGAAGCGCAACCTGTGGAGCAGATGGTCCATGGACAGATGCACCTCTTCGTGGCCGTACAGCTTCCAGTCTATCGCCTCCAGAGGGCCGCCTATGGCCGCCGCCGACACCATAATATCCTCTCCGCCAGAAGAAATTCCGTTCTGGACATCACTTAATGTATAAGAAACATTTGTCCCGGAGACTGACTTTGGCAGAGGGTATGCGGCATAATATGTATAGGTGCCTGAGGGCATTGCCTCGGGCAAAGTTGCAGAAAAGAACGCTTTGCCGCGGTCAGCAGCATACAAAGAGAAGGGGACCGCCTCAAGCGTAGCGCCACCGCGTGCGTCAATGGCCCAGACAGCCAGTTTGTCGCCCGCTTCCCAAACGGAAGAAAGCCCGTCTTCCGTAGCGCTCGTCTTGGTATAGATAATATCCTGAGCGTCACCGTCTATATAAAGGCCGACCTTGACCGGACCTGCGGCCCTGCCAGCTGCAGGAGTATCCACAACATTATCCCTGTTGCAAGAGAGCAGCAGGAATAAAGCCAGGATGATATTTAACGCCCTACTCAAATCAGTCTTTGACAGAAGCGTCAAATGTACGACAATTTGAGGGAATCACCAAGAAACACCAAGACGAGTTGTCGGCACAGAATTTGAGGCAAACAATAGATAATAAAAACAAAAAGCAATGAAGACAAGACAATGGTTTGCGCTGGCAAGCGCTCTTATTTTATTCATTGCAGGATTAACCTCCTGCAACAAGGCCAATGCAGTTAAGGATGCTGACAAAGCACTCGGAAAATATGAGATCACCGATGCTTCCAGTCCTGTACAGTGCATTGAGCTCACAAGAGCCGGTGAATACATTATCACCAAGAACCCCGCCAAGACCAAGAGTGACAGCGACTTGGATCTGGACGACGTCTGGGTTTACGGCAAATTCACCTTCGTGGATGGTGCGTACATCCTCCAGGGATTCGGAGAGATCGCAATCAATCTGCTCAGAGGCGGTGCCGCAGAGATTCTGATTGACCGCAACGGCTGGGACCCCTTCACGGTCCACGCACAGCAGGCTGCCACGGTCCAGGAAACGACCATCAACCGGCGCCTCTGCCGCCATTGGAACTTCAAAAAGACCTATTTCTCGCTTGCATTCAGCGACCTGCCTTTCCTGGATTTCAGTTTTGAACTTCCCGGCTGCGACTTCTCTAAATGGTTTGAGAAAACCGGCGACGAAGAGGGCGAAGAGGAGCTGGAAGAGGAATGCAAAGGCCTCATCTTCACCGAATCAGGCACCTACGCAGTACTCTTTGACAATGGCAAGGTCAATGTAGGTTCCTGGGCCTGGGAAAACACCGCAGACGGCTCCCTCAAGTGCGAATGGAACGAGCAATACAAGTCTCATTTCAAGGATTACCGCTTCCACGGGGACCTCACAGTGGATGTTTCGGAAGATGACCCTGCCACCTGCACCATCGTCCATTCCTTTGAAACCACTATGGAACGCTACAAACTCTTCAAGGGCTACATCTCCCACAGTATGAGAACCGCCCTCACCTACTATCTGGAGGACGCGGGGAAGGATTAAGCGGCTGACGCCGCTTTCCCTCCTGGCGCCTCGGCAATGTAAGCAAGCTTCCATTGCTCTCGGCTGCTGCGTCGGGTCGAACCTACGGTTCTTCTGACCCTTCCCCGCTCTGTAAAAATGAACAGACAGACCTGAAGGCCTGTCTGTTCATTTTTGTAGCGGGGGAAGGATTCGAACCTCCGACCTCCGGGTTATGAGCCCGACGAGCTACCAGCTGCTCTACCCCGCGGTGTTTGGGACTGCAAAGGTAGAAATAAAAACGAAAATACCAAAAAATCTATTCCAGAACACTGGTGAGATAGTGGAACAAATCTTCTTTCGCAACGCTCTGTTGCTCGCCGGTAGCCATATTCTTCACAGTGAACTTGCCCTCGGCCATCTCGCTCTCGCCCGCCACAATCACTACCGAGATATTGCCGCGGTTGGCATATTCGAACTGCTTCTTGAGCTTTGCCGATTCGGGATAAAGCACACAGCTGATGCCGTGGCTGCGAAGCTCAGAGATAGCTCCCAGGCAATAGGCGGCCTCTTTCTCTCCCATATTGGTAAACAGCACGCTTGCGCCCGAAAGCAGCGATGTGGGGTACTTGTCCAGCCCAAGCAACACATCGTAGATGCGGTCGGCACCAAAGGAGATGCCCACGCCGGAGACATTCTTGAGACCGAAAATGCCGGTGAGGTCGTCGTAACGGCCGCCGCCGCAGATGCTGCCTATGGCAAAATCCAGCGCCTTTACCTCGAAAATAGCACCTGTATAATAGTTCAGGCCGCGGGCCAACGAGAGATCCAGCTCAACCTTCTGGCGGATGCCGGCGGCGGAAATCAGCTCGAACAACTTGGAGATTTCTTCTACGCCCTTCATACCGATCTCGGAAGAAGAGAGCATCTTCTGCATAAACTCTATCTTCTCCTGATTGCTGCCAGAAAGGGTCAGCACCGGCTCTACCACTGCAATAGCAGCCTCTCCCACCCCTTTTTCCAGAAGCTCCGCCTTGACATTGTCCAGGCCTATCTTGTCTATCTTGTCTATGGCCACGGTGATGTCCATCATCTTGTCGGGAACACCCGCCACCTCGGCTATTCCGGCCAGCAGCTTGCGGTTGTTGATCTTGATGCATACATTGATGCCCAAACGGGCGAACACCATATCCACAATCTGCACCAGCTCCAGCTCGTTGAGCAGAGAAGTGGAGCCGATGACATCGGCGTCGCACTGATAGAACTCACGGTAGCGGCCCTTCTGCGGACGGTCGGCACGCCATACGGGCTGAATCTGGAAGCGCTTGAATGGGAATGTGATCTCGTTCTGATGCTGAGTCACAAAACGGGCAAAAGGCACCGTAAGGTCATAGCGCAAACCCTTTTCGCAAACCTTGGATGTGATGGCGGCAGAAGACGGAGCCGAGGCCCAGTCCACGCCAGAGAAGGCATCCCCGCTGTTGAGGATGCGGTAGAGCAGCTTGTCGCCCTCGTCGCCGTACTTGCCCAGCAGCGTAGAGAGATTCTCCATTGCGGGAGTCTCTATCTGCTGATAGCCGAAACGGCGGAATACCTCTTTTATGTTGTCGAAAATATAGTTGCGGCGCGCCATTTCTATGCAGCCGAAATCGCGCGTACCTTTTGGAATTGACGGTGTCTGAGCCATATATTATTTAGATAGTTTCTTGTGTATTTCTGCAGCAGCCTTGCGTCCGGCGCCCATCGCCAGAATCACCGTGGCCGCGCCTGTAACTGCGTCGCCGCCGGCGAAGATGCCGTCGCGGGTGGTGGCGCCGTCCTCGGTGGCCACGAGACCGCCCTTGCGGGTGCGCTCAAGGCCGGGCGTGGTCTTGGCAATCAGCGGGTTGGGAGATGTTCCCAGCGCCATTATCACGGTGTCGCACTCCACTTCAAATTCGCTGCCCTGGACAGGCACGGGGCTGCGGCGACCGCTCTCGTCGGGCTCTCCAAGTTCCATTCTGATGCACTTGATTGCACGCACGTTGCCGTTCTCGTCGCCCAGCACCTCAACGGGATTTGTGAGCATACGGAACTCGATACCCTCTTCTTTCGCGTGGTGAACCTCCTCTTTGCGGGCAGGAAGCTCCACTTCTGTACGGCGATATACGATGGTGGTTTCGGCACCCAGACGGAGCGCGGTGCGGGCCGCGTCCATAGCCACGTTGCCGCCGCCCACAACCACGGCCTTGCGGCCGGCGTGGATAGGGGTAGCATAGTCGTCCAGATAAGCCTTCATCAGGTTGTTGCGGGTCAGGAACTCGTTGGCAGAGAACACTCCGTTGAGGTTTTCGCCCGGGATGCCCATAAAGCGCGGCAGTCCGGCGCCGGTGCCCACAAACACAGCCTCGAAGCCCTCCTTTTCCATAAGAGAATCTATGGTGACGGTGCGGCCAATGATTACATCGGTCTCTATCTTTACGCCAAGGGCGGTGACGGCCTCAATCTCTCTGGCCAGCACCTTCTCTTTGGGAAGACGGAACTCGGGAATGCCATATACCAGCACGCCGCCGGCCTTGTGAAGGGCCTCGAAAATGGTGACGTCATAGCCCCATTTTGCAAGGTCGGCCGCACAGGCCAATCCTGCGGGACCGCTGCCTATAACAGCCACTTTATGGCCGTTGGCGGGGGCTTTCTCTACAGTCTGGGCCTCCTCGGGATGAGAGTGCATATAATCGGCCACGAAGCGCTCCAGCTTGCCTATGGCCACCGGCTCGCCCTTTACGCCAAGGATGCACTGCCCCTCGCACTGGGTTTCCTGCGGGCACACGCGGCCGCAGACAGCCGGCAGCAGGGAATCCTGCGCTATCACGCCTGCGGCAGCTGCGATGTCGCCTTCTGCCACGCGGGCTATGAATTCCGGAATCTGTATGCTGACAGGGCAGCCGCCCACGCAGCGGGGATTCTTGCAATGCAGGCAGCGGCTTGCCTCAAGCATAGCCTCCTGCTTGTCATATCCATACGATACCTCTTCGAAATTGTGCGCGCGGACCTTGGGATCCTGCTCACGCACTGCAACTCTGGGAATTTTATTTGCCATAACTTTCCATTGCTGCCGCCTCCTCCGGCTTATACTGACGCGAACGGCGCATTGCTTCGTCCCAATCTACAAGGGCTCCGTCAAATTCAGGCCCGTCCACGCAAGAGAAATA
This sequence comes from Bacteroidales bacterium, assembly GCA_017428035.1. Taxonomy (GTDB): domain Bacteria; phylum Bacteroidota; class Bacteroidia; order Bacteroidales; family UBA932; genus Equibacterium. The sequence goes on from JAFRRR010000106.1 coordinate 56,469, forward strand.
TGTCTTTCCGCCCACGCTCACGCGGCAGGCACCGCACATACCGGTGCCGTCTACCATCAGCGTGTTCATACTCACCTGGATGGGGATATTCAATTTCATACAGGTAAGGGTGGCGAATTTCATCATAATCATAGGGCCTATGGCCACACAGTTGGTGTAAGTCTTGCCTTTTGCGCAGAGATCTTCCAGGCAGGCCGTGCCGACCCCTTTGAAACCCTCGCTGCCGTCGTCGGTGCAGAGGTACAGGTTGTCGCAGGCTGCAGAAAGTTTATCTGTATAAATCAGCAAATCCTTGGTTCTTGCGCCAATTATCACATCCACCGGCACACCGTGCTCGTGCAGCCAGCGGGCCTGGGGATACACCGGCGCGGTGCCCAGACCGCCTGCGATGAACACATAGCGGCGCTGCCTGAGCTCTTCGGGGCTGGCGTTCACAAATTCTGACGGATTGCCCAAAGGACCCACCACATCGGCAAAAGAGTCGCCAACCTCATACTGCTCCACCATCTTGTGGCTGGAACGGCCTATAAGCTGGATGACCACCGTAACGGTGCCTTTGGCCTGGTCACAGTCGCTGACGGTGAGCGGGATGCGCTCCCCTTTCTCATCGTCGCGGATAATAAGGAACTGGCCCGGCAGGGCTGCCGCGGCCAGTCTCGGTGCCTCGATCTCCATCAGATAAATCTGAGGAGCGAGCATACGTTTTTCCAGAATCTTGTACATTATACCGCAGTAATATTGTCTTTGCGGCAAATGTAACAATTTATTTGCTTTTTTCTACTGTTTGCACCTCTTCTGCGGTGTATCCAAGCTTCTCGATGGCTTTAGCAAGCTTTTCGCGAGATGTTTTGCGGGTATCAAATTTAAAGTAGATGGTCTTGGCATCCAGGTTTGCCTTGTAGTCTTTGACCCCTTTTTCGAAAGGGAGATTGGCATTGCACTTCTTTTCGCAATTCTTGCAATGCATATTTGTAACAAAGGTCACCTCGTCTATATTAGACGTTTTTGCACCCTTTTTCTGCGCAAAGGCATTTACCGACAACACCATCAGCAAAGCCATCATCAAAATTGTAATTCTAGTTTTCATATCGTCAGTTATTAATTATTTCCAAAGTGTATATCTCAAACCTAAATAAAACTTGCGTCCCATAAGCGGACCCCAGACCACCGATGCGTCAAAATCTGCGCCAAAAGGATCTTCGGCACCGAGAATCGCGTCGTGCTGGCGGAAGCCGGTGATATTCTCTGCCCCGGCATAGATGTCCAGCCCCTTGAACTTGCGGGTAACCTGGGCATACAGCATAGGATATACCGGAGAATAATCCATTCCCCATATATCCGCAGCATAATTCGGGAGCCGCATAGGGCCGTTGAGCTGGGCGGTGAAATCAAATATCCACTTGCTCAGGTTGGTCTTGTACTGCAGGTTCAGCACCCCTTTGTAGCGGCTGGTCATAGGCCGCTGTATGGTCTCGGTCACGTCGCTGTAGGCCCTCTTGACCACCACCTGCGGGTCGGTGTACCGGAAGGTCAGCAGCGCGTTGAAATGCTCGTTGAAATCGAGCGACAGGTCGGCCTGCAGGGTATTGGTGGCAGACTGCGTCAGATACACCGCAGTAGTGTTGGGCTTATATTCAACATCGGCATAAACCTGATGCGCAAACTGCGTGTGGAAGGCTTCGAAGCTCAAGAAGCTGGCATCTTCCTCACCTATAGGCAGATACCAGGTCACGTTTGCACCAGCCGTAACGGCGTCTTCCATATCCAGGTTCAGGCCCCGCTCCTGGGCATAACCGCCCTTGCCGTCAGGCGCCGGAGAATACATAAACTCCCTGTTGGAAGAGAACAGACCGTAGTTGTCGGCAAACACGCTGGGAGCGTGGAATGCACGGCCCACGCTGCCACGCAGCACCAGGTCGTGGATTGGAGCATACTTCACGGTGAGACGGGGCGCCGGAAGCCACTTTTTGTAGTAGGTATCGTAGTCCACGCGCATACCTGCCACAGCAGTGAAAATCTCCCCTACCTTGTAGGTGTATTCTGCCATAGCGCCAGCCTGAATCTCGCTCCTTACCGGAATCGGGAACGGAATGTAGCTGCCGCCGCCGTATTCCCAACGGGTATACTCCTCGTCGGTTCTGTCCCACTGCGAGGTCAGCGCCACTTCCAGAGTGTGGGACTCATTGAAGTCGTTGTGGTAAATAAGGTTTGCGAACAGGTTATCCTGAATGCCGTCGTAGGGGTTGCAGCCGAATGTAGCCTGCGTGTTGTAATGATTATAAGTGGTCACAAAGGCGATGCTGCTGCTCTGGTCGTCGGCCAGCGGCAAACCAATCTTCATATAGCCGTTGTACAGACGATTCTTGATCAGGGATCCCCACGCCGCCGGAGTCATTTCGCCGGCCATCTTGCGGTTGAAGCCCATCTGCCCGCCTTCGCGGTCATCGTCCACCACCTTGAAGCCGAAGCGCACCTGAAGGCCGCTGGGGGCATAGTACAACCAGCGGTTGGCGACATTGATCTGACGGGTCGTGGGGTCGTCGCGGAAACCGTCCCCGTTGTGATCCATCATAGAATTTGCATAGGAGAAATATGTAAGCAGCACGGTGCTCCAACAGTCATTCAGCTGCAAGGCTGACACCACATTTGCATCGAACATCTTGTCGCTGCTGCCGTATACGTTCACGAACAGCGGCGTTTCGTCCAGCGGCTTGCGGTGCTCCATATTTATGATGCCGGTGATGCCTCCGGCGTCATTTGCCACGCTGCCGGGGCCCTTTGCAATGAGGATACTCTCCAGCCACTGGCCGGGGATATAATTCAAGCCGAAAGTCGAGGCCAGCCCCTTCATTACCGGCATTTTCTCGTCCTGCATCTGGGTATAGACGCCGGAGAGGCCCAGGAGTTTGATTTGGCGGGCGCCAGTCACTGCATCGGAATAGCCCACGCTGACGCTGGCGGTGTTTTCGAAACTCTCCGCCAGATTGCAGCAGGCCATCTTGCACAGGCCGGCAGCGGTTATGGCCTCGGTCTTTATTTGAGAAAGA
>JAFRRR010000107.1 GCA_017428035.1 Bacteroidales bacterium
GTTGCGCTTCCATAGGGTGAACCAGACATTGCTGTCCTTGTCCACAAAGAACCAGAACGATGCGCCCAGGCGGCCGTCCACCACCTTGCCGCAGTCCTTCTTCTCTCCGGTGACCATATCTATGCTCATCAGGTGGCAGCCGTCGCTCTTGTAGAGTTCGGGTACGAAAGGCACGCTGAAAACATACAGTTTTTTCAAAACCGGGTCCACTGCGATGGCGGAATAAATCGAGTAGCGCTCTTTAACGATGCCGTAGTCGCGGAAATTGCCGGTGGCCATCTCATAGCCGAACACGTGGGCGCCGGGATAGGCCTCGATGCCCTCCTTCCAGTAGTTGGACAGGTGGGTGCAGAAGTACAGCCAGCCGTCGCACTCCACAATGGGGCTGTGGATCTTGCCCTGCTGGAACGGCAGGTCCTGCTCGCCGCACTGGTAGGTCATATCCTCCACAATCATAGTGTGGCGATAGGTGCTCGGGTCAAACTTGTGGAAACCGGCGCCGTGACTCTTGGCGTGGGTAGATGAACCAAAGTAGCAATTACCGTCGCTGGCCACGGCCATGCCCTGCCACTGGCCGTCCCACTCCTTGCATATCTTGTTCATAGATATGGAGTAGACCTTGTTTTTCATAGCCTCGGTGTCAGGTTCTTCCTGCTGCGGTGCAGGAGTGTTTTGGCAAGAGCAGAACATAAGCGAAAGTGCGGCTGCGGCCGCGAAGATGATTTTCTTCATATTATTGATTTTTTTCAGTTATCAGATTACGGTCGCGAAGCTGCCGGATGCCCTCTTCCCAGCTGCCGCCGCCGGCCCACATATAATAAGAGAAGTAGGTGGTGTTGCCTCGGAAAATCTCCATCCAGGGCTGCAGCTCGCAATAATAGAAGCGGGTGTCGCGGTTGCGCGGATGGTTGTGCCACATATGCAGCGTAAACGGCACCTCCACAGGAAAGGCGCCGGCAAAGTAGACATCCTCGGCGGGGTCATAATCCACGTTCCAGCCCTCTATGGGGAAGAGGAACTTGCCCCAGTAGTCGGCCATATCCACGTGGTAGTCACTGAGGCCCTCTTTCTCGGGCACGATGATCTTGTCCTGCACATCGTGCGCCTTGCCCACCTCCAGGATGGGCTGGGGGCCCAGCACGTTGAACTCGGGGTTGACCATATTCAGCGCAAAGCGGATGCTAAGCAGCGGGGTGTCGCCGTACAGGGTGAAAATCTTCTCTATCTGGTTGCCATAATAGTCGGCCACCATACGCACCTCGGCATACTCGCCGCCCTCCTTAAGCACCTCGCAGTCATACACTTCGTGGGTCTCTACGCTGGCCTGACCCAGGAAATCCTCAAAGCCGCCGAAGGGCCAGAAATTGCGCTTGCGGTACGGGCGCTCCGGGTCGTAGGGCTCGTTGGGCCAGTTCTTGAAAAAGACGTTGTCGTCCTTGTCCTTCACATAATACTCCATAATGCGGGCGCCTATTGCTAGCAGCATCACCCGCACCTTGCTGTTTTCCATATAGATCTCGTCGATGCCGTCGCCGTTGACATCTTCTTTCCAGAGTTTCACTGCCTCCTGAGCCTCGGAGCCGATGCCTAGCTGAGTGACGGCGGTGGCCCCCATTGCCGTAGTGGTCACGGTATAACTGCCGGCGGGCAGTTGCAGGCAGAAGTTGACAGTGTCGGCGGCGGCTTTGGCCAGTGTCAGGCTGCGCTCGGCCTCATAAGCAACACCGCTGTCCGATGCTACAGAAACCTTGACGTCGACCTTCTTGCCGTTGGTGAAATTATACACCGATACTGGGAATTGGCAGCCGGAGGTGGTGCCGTAGAGCAGTTTGTGGGTTGCCACGGCCTGCGGCATATCCATCTCGGCAAGGACTTTCTTAGACGATTTGCCCCAGTCATAACTGATGGTGATGGCACTGCGGCGACCCATCGCCTCGGGGCTGGGGTCAAGCTCAAACGAGAGTTCCTTGACGCCGCCGGCAGGTATTCTAAGCCGCTGCCCGGCGCTGCCCTTAAGCGCCACAGTGGCGGGAAGTTGCACTGCAAAGTCGCCGCTGACGGCCTTGCCGCCAAAGTTTGTGAGCGCCACTTTTAGGGTGGTGCCTTCCACGACGCCTTTTATGCCGACCTGGTCGCCGAAGTAGTTTTCAATGAAGCTGCGCTCTATCATCATAAGCTCCACGGGACGGCGGAAGGCGTCGCTGCCCATCACGTCAAACTCCTCTACCGCCGACTCAATGGCCACCTCGCGGCGGTCCATAATGGCGGCCCACATAGCCTCGCGGCTGAACGGCTCGCCCTTGGGAGTGAAGAGCACCATCGGATTTGAGGCGCCGTTAATGACATTGCCATTGAGAATTACGAATGGCATAGAGCAGGTGTCCACAATCTCTTTGTTGCCGGCCGATGCGTAGTAGCCGTCGTATATTTCGGTGCCGGTGCCGGCGTAGTCGCCCCAGTCCTGAATGGGTCGGAACAGATAGCCGCCGCGCGCGTCGCGCTCCTTGGCGTATTCGTACTGATTGTCTTTGAGAAGTTGCTCCTGGAAGCCCTCCCAGTCGCGGCAGTCAAAGAGGGAATGTGTGCCCACGGCCGCCTCTACGCCACTTCCCGATTCGGAAATCCAGCGTTCCAGCTCGGGCTTTACGAGACGCTCGTATTCGCCGCTGAACACAAACCAGCTGTTGCCCTCGTTCATACCGGCTGCCATAGACTCTATCGGGGTCATAGCGCTGCAGGTCACGGTGCGGATGTCGGTGTGCACGCCAAACCAGCCGCGCTTCATATCGTATTTATCCACAAGGTCCTGCGTCTGTGCCAGCAACTCTTTGAGGATTGCCGCATCTTCCGGCTTGCCGACAACTGCGTAGATATGCCTGCCGCCCTTGGCCAGCACAAATGCCTGCAGCGGGTCCTTCACACCGCCGTGCAGCTGGTAGGCCGGGACGTCGCAGGTAAATTCGGGCGCCTTGCAGGCAAGCTTGGCCCCAAGGCCAGAATCCTTGTCTGAGAATACCAGCACCGCCTTTGCCTTGCGCAGCGCGTCGTTCATCTCTTTTTCTGAAGGATTGTCAAGTATTTCGTACTGCTCGCCCAGCAGCCCGTCCAGAAAGCCCTCCTGCATTTGCAAAAAAGGCAGCCCAAGCTCCACGGCCAGGTCAAACCGCCTCTGCTGCAGAACTTTCTCGGCGTCGGGCACCGCTATCTTGCTCAAGTTGCCCAGCCGGTGCATCTGCTTGTAATCACTGTTCCACCAATTGGTATATCCGCTCCAGGAAATACTGTCGGAGGGCAGGGTGGATTGTTGTTTTGAAGAACAGCCGGCTAAGGCCAGAGCCGCAAGAACGGCGCAGATTGCAAGAGATTTTTTCATTTTTAATGTATTTGGATACAAAGATAATCAAAACCCGGTAGAGAGTTTTATTATCTGAATATTTGGTAATTTTGTAGAAGAAACAGTTGTTGCTATGGAAAACTACCAGATAAGGCGCTGCCTGTATAGCGCACGAGATCTTTACGATGCCTTTGATCCGGCGGACGAATCTTCTTATGCAAAGTGCTATGACGCACGCATATACGCCGATGTGCTCAAGGACGGCAAGCGCAGCCGCGCCCTGGCTGTGACACTGCCGCGCACCCTGCACGACCATTCTATCAGCACGGCCCTGTTTTCTTTTCTGGAAGACTGGGCGCCGGCCGATGTTGTGGGCGTGATGGGAGGCCACGCAATGCGCCGCAGCGACCCTTCCTTCCGCAAGGTTGCCTTGGTGAGCAAGGCCCTCACCGAACGCGGCAAGCTGATGGTCTCCGGTGGCGGGCCCGGCGCAATGGAAGCGACCCACTTCGGGGCGTGGATGGCCGGCCGCAGCACCGCAGAGCTGGACGATGCCTTGGAAATGCTCCGCGCCGCCGATACTTTTGCCGACAAGGGCTGGCTGTCCACAGCGTTCCGGGTGATGGAGCGTTTCCCGCAGGAGCGCTACAAGAGCCTGGGCATACCCACCTGGCTCTACGGACACGAGCCGCCGACCCCGTTTGCGACCCACATAGCAAAGTATTTTGACAACAGTATCCGCGAAGACAATATCCTGACCATAGCCGTGGGCGGCATCATTTTCTCGCCGGGCTCCGCCGGCACGCTGCAGGAGGTCTTTCAGGAGGCGGCCCAGGACCACTATCGCAGTTGTGACGTCTCCAGCCCCATAGTCTTCTTCGGCAAGGATTTCTGGACCAGGACGGTGCCGCTGTATCCGTTTTTGCACAGCCTTATGGAGAGCGGCTTTTACAAAGATCTGCTGCTCAGCATCCACGACAGCGTGAACGGAATCGTGAATGAGATAATGTCTTTCTCGCCCGAGATGCCGAGCCATATCCAGAAAGAGCGCCTGTCAAAGAAACTGCAGTAAGCCTTCCGAGTCATAAAAATGCTACCTTTGCAATAAAACCGAAGATACCGATATGGGACTGTTTATAAACAAGACGGTAAAATCTGCGCTTGACAAGAAAAAAGTGGCGGGGAGCTATGCAATAGCAATCCTCTGCCTGGTGCTGGTAATTTTAAATGTGGCGGCGTTTATGTTTTTCCCCCGGGTTGCAGCGCCGCTGGCGGTGGTGCTCTCCAATGCCATCACTCTGATACTGATGCTGTTTGCCATAAGGCCCCTGAACACCCTGATCCAGAACGAGATGAGCAAGCAGGTGGGTGAGCTGCTGGCAAAGGAAAAGGAAGAGAGGCAGCTGCGCGAGAGGCTTTCTGCCCTGGAAAACCGCAACCGTGACCTGGAGAGCCGCATAGACACCTGGAGCCAGACTGCCGGCGCCCCCAGCGACGTCCAGCTCACCTTCAAGGTAGAGACTATGACCTACGACAAGACGGGTTACATTGTGAAGGAGGAGCCGCTGGAGCGCTTCCTGGACGACCCCTACTACAAGTTGCCCGACAAGAAGGTTATGATAGACCGCATCTCCACCTGGGTCAACGAGCGGCTCCATCCGGGCAAGAAAAAGGTGCTGTACATTGGCAAATATTATGTCAAGGCTTCCGTCGGTCTGGATATGACCAAAATCAAGTATGCAGTGGATCCCAACGGCAACCTTACCCTCTATGGCGTGCGTTTCGGCAAGCTAAACGACTTGGCCATCAAGCGTAATGAAGACGATGTGAACCACTGCTGGCTGATAAACGAAGACGGCGACAACGTCTCCATAAACCAGTCGGAACTCTACACCGATTTCACATCAGTCTATGCCGAATCCCGCGCCCGCGAGACCGAAATAGCCCTTGAAAATGAAGTCAAGGCGCTTTGTGACAATTGCACCGAGTCCTTCCGCAACAACCTGATTGCCCGCTTCCCGGGCATCGCCTTTGTGGACAAGATAGAGGATACCGACACCACCTGGTATTCCCTCAAAGAGAATTTCGGCAACGAGAAGGTGCGCAGCGTGGCTACCAATATTCTGCTGATGGCCGATGCGCTGGGAGAATATATCTCAGGCGCCGAGCGTCTGCTGGAAAGCAAATAAAAAACGGCTCCCGAAAGTGACATGAACCCCGAAAGTTAGACAAAAAACTTTCGGGGTTTTGTTATGTCAAAAAAGTACAA
>JAFRRR010000108.1 GCA_017428035.1 Bacteroidales bacterium
GGGCCTTCCCATATCTTTTCGCGGGCGGCCAACTGCTTTTTGTTGATATAGTGCCTCATATCCATACACCCTGGCTATCCTGCGCCAGACGAACATCCTGCTGACACTTACGTTATATTTTATGGTCGCCTCATGCAAAGGTATATGATTCTCTTCAATATCTCTAACCACTTTCTCTTTAAAGGCGCCATCTGTCTTAACATATTGCTTCTTTTCCAATGCGGCTGGGCCTTTCTCCTGGTACATAAGCCACAAAGCTTCAAGAAGTTCATGACCAATTCCATAATGAGTATGGATATACTTGGTGCTATATCCATCTTCCATCATCCTCATATATTTGAGGCGATCTTCATAACTGTGTCTCTTGTACTTTTTTGACATAACAAAACCCCGAAAGTTTTTTGTCTAACTTTCGGGGTTCATGTCATTTCGGGAGGTCTTTTTTGTTGCCCTTTGCGTTCGTTGAACTTAGCGATAACAGCACTTCGCTGTGCTACGAAAAAGCTTCGCTCCGGGCCAGGGAGAACATAGAACCCCTGTTCCCTACGCAAAGCTTTTTCTTCGCTTGGCGCGAAGTGCTGTTATTCTTTAGGACGGACCTTGATGTAGAAACACATTGGAGAATAGGCGGGATAGCCGTCGGCCGATGCTGAGCCGTAGGCCAGAGGCGACCAGAAAAACGCGATAGCCTCTTCGCCATACCTCATCCGGCCCACAGCCATTGCTAAACCGTTTATGACGCCGCTCACATAACTCCTCTGACCGCTGTCACTCAGATTATAACCGTTCTTCTGATATGTGACGGAAAGCGGCTCGTATGTCTTGCTCAACTGATACAGGCCGTATACCTTGGCGGAATCCTGAATGTTGGTGTCAAAGCAAAAGCCGTCCAGCAGCTTGCCTATATAATCTACCTTGACGCTGGCGCCGGGAACTATAGAGTCCCTGTCAGAAGGATTCTCTTTGAGCTTGACCATATAGAAACCCTTTTCCAGGGAATCCACGCCCGAATAATTCTTATTGGAGTAAGCCTCCAGATTGTCTATCTGATATTTGTAGATATCGTCTATCACCTTCACGACCTTCAGGTCATATATAAAATTCTCGCTGAGGGCCGGTTTGGTGCCGTCGTTGCCGCGGGACTTATAATACTTTTTAAGTTCTTTGGGATAGTCGTATGTGGTAGCCTCGGGAGGGAGTATAAACTTGACGGAGCCGCCTTCGTTCAGAGATTTCACAAGCTTTTCCATAGGAGTATAAAGCTTGTAGTTGCCCATCTGGATCAGTTCGGGGGAGTAATACTTGGTATTGCTGTAAGTGCCCATTATCCTGGCGGCCTCTTCTGTGGTGTACTTGGTATAGTTGCCGTCCAGGTCGCGGGTAACATAGTCCACAAGGCAATATGATGTATCGCCTATCTTCACGCCCTTGCCCACTTCCTTCTCCAGTATATACAAGCCGTTCTCGTCAGCTTCCAGCTCCTTGCCAAGATTGATTCTCATCCAGGCGTCACGCACCCTTTTCTGCGACACCAGCGAGTCTTCGGACTCGTACTTGGCGCAGCAAACTGCCAGAGAGGCTATGGCCACAGCCGCAAGGACTATTTTAAAACACTTATGCATTATTCACGGATTATTTCGTTCATATATACTTCAAAGACCAGCGCCTGGTCTTTACCAATACCGGCCACGGGCTTGTCATAGCCGTACTTGCAGGAAAAGACTATATACGACTTCTCTCCAGGGCACATACCGGTGATGCCGTATTTCAGACCCTTAATCATTTGACCGTCTCCCAGACGCCCCTGGAAAGAGCCGCGGGAAAAGGGATTGCCTATGCTGGAAGAGAATGTATAGCCGATATAGTCGAAGTCCACCAGATCTCCCTTGGAGGCAAAGATGGTGCTGTCCCCCGCCTCAAGCACAATGCGGTTGACACCCTCGTTGGGCACGACGGCAGATTCGGCATATTTGGATTTAATGAAACTGTCTATCTTCTCTTCCTGCGAAATGGCAGTATTGGCCAGAGGGTCCTCGCAGCCAAAAAGAAGCGCCAGCATCGGCAATATGTACAGCAGCCTTCTCACTACTTGAAAAACTCTTTTACTTTACTCTCAAAATACTCCGGCACCTGATCGATGGGCATATACAGCCGGCCGCCGGAGGCATTCTTATGTCCCCCTCCATTGCAATATTTGTGCGAGAAATCATTGACATCCACATTTCCTTTGCTACGGAGGGAAACTTTTACAAATCCGGGCTCTTCTGTGAAGAACGCCGTCATACGTATCTCCTTTATGGAGAGAGGCAAATTTACAAAACCTTCGCTGTCGCCGCGCACAAAATCATATTTTTTCTTGTCGGCGATGCTCAGAGTGAAATATGCCACGCCCTGCGGCAGGCAGCGCATATTGTCCTGGAGAAGATGGCCCATAAGGCGCATCCGCTGCTCTGAGTACGACCTGAAGACCTCATTGTATATGGCGTCCCGGTCCACGCCGCGGGCCTGCAGCTGCGAAACCGCCAAATAAGTGGACGGATACACTGAGTTCGCAAAATTGTTGGTGTCGGTCAATATGCCGGTCAGAAGCGCCTCGGCACACTCCTTGGGCAGATTGTTCACATCGCCGCACACACCCGGCTGCGCCAGCAGAACGTGGTACAGCAGCTCGCAGGCAGACGAGACCTCCGTATCGGAAATCACCACGTCAAAACTGTCGGTCTGGGGATTCAAGTGATGGTCTATCAGCGCACAGTGAGGGGCGTTTTCCCTGAGCCGGGCCTCCTCCGCCGCCTTAGAAACTTCGCCGGTGCGGTTCATCCCGTTCATATCCAGGAACAGCATCAGATCGGCCTCTTCTATACATCTGAGGCACTTTTCGCTATCTTCCACATAATAGGAAATGGAGCCGGCCGGGATTATGAAATTGAAATATTCGGGCAGACGGCTGTGGATTATTATGTGCGGATGCTTGCCAAGGGCAGTGAGGTAGTGATACATACCCACCGCGCTGCCGATAGAGTCGCCGTCGGGATTTTCGTGCCCGAAGATGACAATATTCGAACTCTTCAGAATCAGATCGTTAAGTTTTTCCTCTGCTTTGGTGGTCCGCATCGCCTATTTTGGTCAATATTAACTGCAAATTTAAAAATATCTTGCAAGCACTAAATATATTTTTTATTTTTGAGAGTTATTTTGACACTAAGACAGAAATAATACAAAACCAAATATGAAAAAGATTCTCACTTACATCGTTTTCCCGATCATCATCATCTTGCTGGCATTCCTTATTATCAGGAGCATCCAGCAGCCTGTCAAATTCAACAAAGAGAAGACTCTCAGAGAGGCTGCAGCCATTGTCAAGCTCAAAGACATCCGCACCCTGCAGGTTGCCTACAAGAATGTGAACGGCAAATTTGCTCCCTGCATTGACTCGCTTATCGATTTCTACAACAACGGCAAAATGACAGTGATCCGTTCCATCGGTTCTATGGACGACTCCCTGGCCGTTGCACAGGGAAAGGTTAAGCGCGAGGCCATCGAGATTCCTGTAAGGGACACCCTGCTCAAGAACAGGCCCGACTTCAAGGCAAGTGAGCTCAAGTTCATTCCCTTCTCTGACGGTGACCAAATCATTATGCACGAGACCGTCAAAGAGGTTTCTGGCGTGGATGTTCCACTGTTCGAGGCTCAGATTCCCTACGCTTCCCTGCTCAAGGGTATGGACCGCCAGCTTCTCGTAAACCTTGTTTACGAGCGTATTGAGACCGACCGTTTCCCCGGTCTTCAGGTGGGCAGCATTGAGAATCCTAACAACAACGCCGGCAACTGGGAGTAATCCCCGTGGGGCTTTGCAAAACTGCCTGCTTCGCGGCGGGCAGTTTTTGTTTATAATAGTATGAGAATTATTTCAGGAACACTCCGGGGCAAGAGCATAAATCCCCCCGCGAACTACCAGGCACGGCCCACCACCGACTTTGCCAAAGAGGGTCTTTTCAACGTGCTGGCCGGCTCCACCGACTTTGAAAGCATCGCCTTTCTGGACCTTTTTTCCGGCACCGGCAGCATCAGCTATGAAATGGCCTCCCGAGGCTGCACCGACATCGTGGCGGTGGAGATGAATCCCGCCAACGCCGCCTTCATCAGTAAGACCGCGGCCGCCCTGGGCATCTCCGGTATGCAGGTGGTGCGGCACAATGTGTTCGATTTCCTGGGGCTGTGCACCAAACAGTTCGACCTGGTGTTTGCCGACCCGCCCTACGCCCTGGAAGGGCTGGCCACCCTGCCGGCCAAAGTTCTGGGCGCCGGTTTCCTGGCAGACGACGGCCTTTTCATACTGGAACATCCGGCCGACTACAACTTTTCTGAAGAACCGGGATTTGTCAAAGAAAAAAAATACGGCAACGTCCACTTCAGTTTTTTCAAAAAAATCTTTGCATAATTAAATATTAACTCTATATTTGCAATCCCGTTTCGAAACCATAAGTTTTGTGTCGGGAATTGGTGCGGTAGTTCAGCTGGTTAGAATACCGGCCTGTCACGCCGGGGGTCGCGAGTTCGAGTCTCGTCCGCACCGCAACTCAAAAGCAGCCTTTTCGGGCTGCTTTTTTCGTTGCGGTGCTGTTGCACCTATTTCTAGTGGGGCTCCACCCCACACACTCCGCGCGCTGTCGCGCGGCCCGCTTAAGCGGGCTTGGAATTCTACGGATGTGACTCGTTTGTGAGTTATAAATTGGATATCTCTGCATTTACCTATTACTATGAAACATTTCTTATTATGAAGCAGTATTTATTCGTTTTTGCAGCTGCGCTTGTAATGTGCGCAGCATCTGTGGGCGCAGAGGCGCAGGACAAACAAGAGAAAGGTTATTTGCAGGCGATCGTGAGTGGGACTGACGGCACCATAGGCTTTAACGACCGTATCACGGCAAACATATCTGTAGGCTGGAGATTCAACAAGGGCAACTATCTTGGAATAGGCAGTGGACTGCACTGGGACAGACAATTCTACGGCACGGCCCACGGCCCGGCACAACATACTCCCTGGCTTAAGTCTATCCCTCTTTATTTGGACTACATCCATTATTTCAACTTCAAGAACTGTCCCTGGCTATCCATATACCTTGGGCAGGAAATCGGCGGCAATTATTTCCTTGATATGCACGAGGGCGCCGATCCCGAGCGTTTCGGATATCTCCGTCCGTACACCAATACCAAGTGCGGCGTTGACATAGGATTCAATAAGTATGTAGGACTCGATCTCGGCCTTGGTCTGATCACAATCCCTCAGGCTTGGCAGACAACGGTTATCGGACCTTCTATCGGCCTGAGGTTCTAAGCAGAATCAGCCTGAAAAGGATTTCAACGGCATCCCACACTTGTAGGATGCCGTTATATTTTATAACTTTGGCTTACTATGAAAAAAACCATATTCTTGATTCCTATCGCCTGCATTCTTGTTTTGGCAGGTTGTAAACAGGGTGCCCAGACCCCTGTGATGACTCCCAGAATTCCAGTTTACAACTCTCAAGGCCTGCCCGGTCCCGAGCATAGTCGTGGCCATCAAGTCATTCTAGACCACGAAGTACAAGTCAAGGACGGATGGCTGCAGCCCTGGCTGGACTACGACAGCCTTATGGTGTGGTCTATGAATTTCCTGATAGACGGCCCGCTGTTCGATATGCCCGAAGGTTTGCTTCCCGGTTACATTGTGACATCTTCTTTCGGCACCTACAGGGGAGCTTATGTAGATGTCCTGCCCGAGGACCGCATTTACCGCGAGCGCAGGGTGGTCAACAATCAGGGCAGCAATGCATATTTCGCGACGAAGCTGTTCCGCTATTATTATCCTTATACTGGCGACATACGGGCTCTGGTGCCCGTTAAAGACCTGCTGGACAGGATGCTGATGTTCTTAACGCCCGATGACTGGGCCTGGCCCGCTATGGTCCGCACCCAGGACAACGACGATCCCGACGGAATCTATATGGACGAACGGCTTGAGCCGGACAAGGCCGCAATGGTCGGCATAGCATATATGGATTATGCGCTCTTTTCCGGAGAAAAGAAATACGCGGCTATGGGCGATCATATAGCCCAGCTGCTTTTGGCCAACATCAAAGAAGGCTCAGACAAGGAATCCCCGCTGCCTTTCAGGGTGAATATGCGCACCGGAGAGGTGGAGGATGCATATACCTCGGATATGATTTTTGTGGTGGATTTCTTTGACAAGATTCTCGCAAGCGACACCTCCCTGGACAAGGAATTGGTCAAGGCCAAGCGGGATCAGGTCTTTGGCTGGATAATGGAAAATCCCGTGAAGAACTGTCTGTGGTCCGGATATTTTGAGGATATCGACAGCGATTGCCTGACCAACATGAACCAGTTCGCACCACTTGAAACCGCGCGTTACCTGCTCAACCATCCCGAATATTGCAAAGATTACAAGCAGGTCGTGCTGGATCTGCTGGCCTTTGTCAAGGGCCGTTTCGGCGGCACGGTGCGTTTCGGCGGCGTCAGCATCTGCGAGCAGGACGACTGCTTCCTTGAGATGAGCAGCCACACTGCACGCTACGGCTCCGTGTTAGCCCGCTGGGCCCGCGAAACAGGTTGTGACTTTGCAAAGAATGAAGCGCTTGCTACTCTGGCCCTTGCCGAGTATTCGGCTTACAATCACACCTCCAAGGGCAATATCTCCGTCAACTCTGTAGGCATAGAGTGGT
Organism: Bacteroidales bacterium; assembly: GCA_017428035.1. Lineage (GTDB taxonomy): Bacteria > Bacteroidota > Bacteroidia > Bacteroidales > UBA932 > Equibacterium. The sequence continues at coordinate 6,723 of JAFRRR010000108.1, forward strand.
ATCCTATATGGTATTCCGACAGCTATTTCGACTACCTGCCGCACTACTTCGACGGCATGGAAGCTTTCCCGGAAATCATTCCCGAAGGCACCGACCACATCTTCAGCAGCAGCTGCATGCTTAAAGACGTACAATACGGCCCCGGCAGCGTCAAATATACGGCACTGGAGCCCTCTGGCACAGAACGCCTGAAGCTGTCGTTCACTCCCAAGGTCCTCTCCGGTGGCAAGCCTCTTGACAAATCCGCCTGGACATTCGGCCGCTGGAACGACTGCGACAATATCCTCACCATCAGTCGCAAGGATGTCACCGATATCGAAATCGTGAAAGAATAGGCAATATGAAAAGATTTTTGATTCCGCTTGTCTGCATACTTGCCCTGGCAGGTTGCAGGCAGGTCTCCCAGGCACCGGCGATGACCCCCAGTATTCATGGCTACAACATTCAAGGTCTCCCCGGGCCGGACTTTTCAGATTTTGAGCATAGCATTTTCGATCACTATTTTAGAGTAAAAGACGGCTGGATGCAGCCGTGGCTGGACTATGACAGCCTCATGGTCTGGTCCATGAACTTCTTGATGGACGGTCCGCTGGTGAAAACCGAAGAAGGCTTGCTCCCCGGCTATCTTGTGACCGCTTCTTACGAGATAGCGCGTATGGTCTTTCCCGAACTGCTGACCCAGGACCGCATCTGGAGCGGCAACCTGTATCCCAACAACCAAGGCGGCAACGCATATTTTGCGATGAAACTGTTCCGTTTTTATTATCCTTACACAGGCGACATAAGGGCTCTGGTGCCAGTTAAGAACCTGCTGGACAGGATGATGATGTTCCCCACGCCCGGCGACTGGGCCTGGCCGGGAATGGTCCGCACCCAGGACAACGACGACCCTGACGGAATCTATATGGACGAACTGCTGGAGCCGGACAAGGCCGCAATGGTGGGCATTGCATATATGGATTATGCCGAATACAGCGGAGAGCAGAAGTACCTGGCGATTGCAGAGCATATCGCCCAGTTGCTTGTGGCTAATATCAAAGAGGGTAGCGAAAAAGCTTCTCCACTCCCTTTCAGGCTGAATATGCGCACCGGCGAGGTAGAAGACCCCTACACGTCCAATATGATCTTCACGGTGGAATTCTTCGACAAGATTCTCGCCAGCGATATGTCCCTTGATATGGCCCAAGTCAAGGCAAAGCGGGACCTGGTGTTCGACTGGATAATGGCATATCCCATTAAAACAGACTACTGGTCCGGCTACTTCGAAGATATCAGAAGCAACCATCCGACTAATATAAACCAGTTCTCACCTATGGAAACTGCCAGGTATCTGCTGGGGAATCCGGATACCTGCAAAGACTACAAGCAGGTTGTACTGGACCTGCTGGCCCTTGTCAAGGGGCGTTTCGGGGGCATCGTGAATTATGGCGGTGTCAGCATTAAAGAGCAGGATGCCTGCTATTATGATATGGGCAGCCATACTGCAAGGTACGGTTCCGTGCTGGCCCGCTGGGCCCGCGAAACGGGCTGCAAGCAGGCCAAGAATGAGGCTCTCGCCACCCTGGCCCTTGCCGAATATTCGGCATACAACCATACTTCCAAGGGCAATATCGCCGTCAACTCTACCGGTATGGAATGGGCAGGTGTATGGTATTCCGACAGCTATTTCGACTATCTGCCGCATTTCTTCGAGGGTATGGAGGCCTTCCCGGAAATCATTCCCGAAGGCACCGACCACATATTCAGCACCAGTTGTATGCTTAAAGACGTGCAATACAGCCCCGGCCGCGTCAAATACACCGCCCTGGAGCCTGCAGGCACCGAGCGCCTGAAACTGTCGTTCACCCCCAAGGTTCTCTCCGGTGGCCAGCCCCTTGACAAATCCGCCTGGACATTCTGCCGCTGGAACGACTGCGACAGCATCCTCACCATAAATCGCAAGGATGTCACCGATATCGAAATAGTAAAAGAATAAACAATATGAAAAGATTTTTGATTCCGCTTGTCTGCATACTTACCCTGGCAGGTTGCAAGCAGGTCAAACAAGCGGCCTTCGAAGGACCCAGGATTCCAGTTTATAGCACCCAGGGGTTGCCTGGTCCGGATTATACCGATTACCGGCAGAGCATCTTCGACCACCCTTTTACCGTAAGAGACGGCTGGCTGCAGCCCTGGCTGAACTACGACAGCCTGATGGTGTGGTCGATGAACTTTCTGCTGGATGGCCCGGTGGTGAAAACAGAAGAAGGGCTGCTCCCCGGCTACCTTGTGACCGCATCTTACGAGAAATGGGCGATGGTCTTTCCCGAAGTGCTGACCGATGACCGCATCTGGAGCGGCAACCTGATACCCAACAACCAGGGCAGCAACGCATATTTCGCGATGAAACTGTTCCGCTATTATTATCCTTATACAGGCGACATAAGGGCCTTGGAGCCCGTAAAGAACCTGCTGGACAGGATGCTGATGTTCCTCACGCCCGGCGACTGGGTCTGGCCGGGGATGGTCCGCACCCAGGACAACGAAGTCCAGGACGGAATCTATATGGATGAGAGGCTGGAGCCGGACAAGGCCGCTATGGTGGGCATAGCCTTTATGGATTATGCCCGATATACCGGCCAGGAGAAATACAGCGAGATGGCGATGCACATAGCCCGGTTGCTGGTAGAGAACATCAAGGAGGGCAGCGAAAAGGCTTCTCCACTCCCTTTCAGGCTGAATATGCGCACCGGGGAAGTAGAAGATCCCTACACATCCAATATGGTTTTCGTGGTGGAATTCCTCGACAAGATTCTCGCCAGCGATGCGTCTCTGGACAAGGAACTGGTCCGTGCCAAGCGGGATCTGATGTTCGACTGGATAATGGAGTATCCCATGAAAACCGGCCTCTGGTCAGGTTATTTCGAGGATGTTGCCAGCAATCAGCCGACAAATATAAATCAGTTCTCCCCAATGGAAACTGCCAGGTATCTGCTGGATAATCCTGCCGCCTGCAAAGATTACAAGCAGATTGTCCTGGACCTGCTGGGCTTTGTCAAGGGTCGTTTCGGCGGCATTGTGCGCTATGGCGCCGCCAGCATTGCAGAGCAGGACGCCTGCGATTATGAGATGGGCAGCCATACTGCGCGCTACGGCTCCGTGCTGGCCCGCTGGGCCGGTGAAACGGGCTGCGAACAGGCAAAGAAAGAGGCGCTCGCCACCCTGGCCCTTGCCGAATACACTGCATATAACAAGACCTCCAAGGGCAATATCTCTGTCAACTCCACTGGCCTGTATTGGGCCGGGATTTGGAATTCCGACAGCTATTTCGACTATCTGCCGCATTTCTTCGAGGGTATGGCCGCCTGGCCTGAGATTATCCCGGAAGGCACCGACCATATCTTCAGCACCAGTTGCATGCTTAAAGACGTGCAATATGGCCCAGGCAGCGTCAAGTACACCGCCCTTGAGAGCGACGGTATCGAGCGCCTAAAACTCTCATTCAAGCCCAAGGTCCTCTCCAACGGAAAACCCCTCCAGAAGTCCCAGTGGAAATTCGGAACTTGGAGGGGCTGTGACAATATCCTCACTATCAACCGTAAAGGCGTAGCCGATATCGAGATAGTAAGCGAATAAGATTACGACAGAACAATTTCGCCTTCGCGGATGTCGGCGGTGATGGTCTTGGCTTTGGACAGGCTGCCGTCAAGCAGCTGCTTTGCCAGTTCGTCTATCAGGTCGCGCTGAAGCACACGCTTGATGGGACGTGCACCGTATACGGGGTTGTAACCCTTGTCGCTGAGGTAATCCACAAACTGATCGGTGAATTCAAGGTCAATGTCCATAGCGGCCAGTTTGCCCTTGAGGTCGGCCATCTGTATCTTGAGGATTTCGCGCACGTTTTCGCGGCTAAGCGGATGGAACATTATTATCTCGTCTATACGGTTCAGGAACTCGGGACGCACGCTGTGCTTGAGCAGCTCCATAACCTTGTCGCGGCAGGTGTCAAAATCTGTACCCTCAGAAATCGCATCCTGTATAATGTCGCTGCCGACATTGGAAGTCATTATCAAGATTGTGTTCTTGAAGTCCACCGTACGGCCCTTGTTGTCGGTCA
>JAFRRR010000109.1 GCA_017428035.1 Bacteroidales bacterium
AGAGCATCCGTCACAACGTTTTTATGTCTGGCGGAGACAATTACTTCAGCATTCTGGGTCACCTCAAGAGCTATTTTGCAAAGATCAAGGCCGACATAGCAGAGGACAACTCCAATATGTTCACCAACCGCAGCACAGTTCGTGAGAATATCATTATGCTGTGTACTCTTGGCGGCATACTACTCTTAAGCATTGCGCTGGCTGTTCTGTTTATGACTGTGTTGCTGCCCCAGCGTCTCCGCCGCGAAGGTATCCTGCGCAAAAAGCGCCTGCTCATAGCTGTCATTGCACTCAGCCTGTTTATTCTGCTCTCAAGTTTTGCGACCCACACCTTTATGGCCGGTTTCATAATCCTGCCTTCTGTGGACCTTCTTTTCTACGGACTGGTCATAATAGACATTTTCCTTATCAGCGCCGCCCTGCGTTTCAGCGTGGACGAAGGCAAAAGCACTATGCGCTGCTATATGCCCATCATCCTGACAACATTCGTCTTTATTCTTGAAAGGCTGATGCTGGTCAGCAACAACATAGTGAACCTGACCATTCCCCCGCTGCTGCTGCTCTCTTTCATTTGGCAACTGTCGGAACTGGTGCGTCACGGACGCTTTAGCGAACGCTTCTCTTCGGTAACCCTGTGGCTCACCTGCATTGTCACCGGACTTATGTGCATTCTGGCCTGGGCCGGATATACCTTCCTGGCGCTGATGCTCATCATCTTCTGGATTCTGCTGCTGACCTGCCTGCAGGCCGTGACTTGTATGAACTATCTCATAAAGCACGCAGACAATCGCCGCACCAAAGGCAAGAAAGCCCGCAACCTCTGGCTTAACCCCTCTATGGAGAAACTGGTGCTGCCGCTGCTTAGTATCCTTTCGTTTGCCGGCAGTTTCCTTTGGGCCGCCAAGATGTTCAGTATGCGCAGCTGGGCAGACGGTGTGCTTCACAATAACCTTGTCTCCGGTCTTGTAGATGAGAAGAGCACTCTCACAATCAATATTTCAAGCATACTGGCTCTGGTGGCGCTGGCATTCATCATCGTCTGGGCCATTTATATGGTCAAGACGGCTCTCAAGGAGATTTATAAAGAGAATTACACTACCGGTGCCATTCCGCTATATATCACGCTGGGCAGTATGCTCGCCTGGTTCTTTTTTGCAGTGATATGCATTAAGGTTATGGGCATCGACAGCAAAGGCCTCATTGCCGCTATGGGCGGTTTGGGTGTAGGTTTCGGCTTTGCCCTGAAGGATACCATAAACGACCTCTTCTGCGGCCTGTCGCTGCTTATGGGGCGCGTACATCTGCACGACTATATAGAGTGTGACGGAATTCGAGGCCGCATTGTGGAAGTCGGCATCCGCACCACCACAATAGACACTATGGATGGCAGTATGATGTCGTTCCTAAATAGCCAGCTGTTCGCCAAGAACTTCAAGAACTTGACCAAGAGCCACAGCTGGGAACTGGCCAAGATTCCCGTGGGCGTGAGCTACGGCACCGATGTGGAAAAGGCCCGCAAGGTCATTATCGAAGCCCTCTTGCCTCTTCAGGAGAGACTGGCCTACAAAGATACCCAGGTGCAGGTGGCCGACTTTGGCGACAGCAGCGTGGACCTCGTGGTAAAGGCGTGGGTGCGCAGCAGCGACCGTCTGGCAGTGATCCCCGAAATCAAAGAGAAGATATACACTGCATTCAATGCCGAGGGCATAGAAATTCCTTTCCCTCAGCGCGACATTCATATCATCACAGACAACCAAGACAATGGCAAGCAAGAAGCTTAGTCCCGAGACCCTCTGCGTGAAGGCGGGCTGGGACCCCAAGAAAGGCGAACCGCGCCAGGTTCCAATCTATCAGACCACAACCTTTAAATATGAGACCAGCGAGCAGATGGCCGACCTTTTCGACCTCAAGGCTCCCGGTTATTTCTATACCCGACTGCAGAATCCCACCAACGACCTTGTGGCGGCCAAAATCGCTGCCCTGGAAGGCGGGTGCTCTGCTATGCTGACTTCCAGCGGCCAGGCTGCCAGCTTCTTTGCCGTGCTGAATCTTTGCGAGGCGGGCGACCATTTTGTAAGCGCCAGCACCATCTACGGCGGCACTTTCAATCTGTTTGCCATCACCCTCAAGAAGATGGGCATCGAGTGCTCCTTTGTTAATGCCGATGCTTCTGAAGAGGAGATTTCCGCAGCCTTCAGACCCAACACCAAACTGCTTTTTGGCGAGACCCTGACCAACCCCGGAGTGAATGTGCTGGACATAGAAAAGTTTGCCCGCATAGCCCACAGTCACGGCGTGCCTCTGATTGTGGACAACACCTTCCCCACTCCAATTAACTGCCGCCCGTTTGAATGGGGCGCCGACATCGTGACCCACGCCACCACCAAATATATGGACGGCCATTCCACTTCGGTGGGCGGCGCCATAGTGGACAGTGGCAACTTTGACTGGGCGGCTCACGCCAGCAAATTTCCCGGTATGACCGAGCCTGACGAGTCTTACCACGGGCTGGCTTATGCCCAGGCATTCGGCAAGAACGCCTTCATTACCAAAGCCACTGTGCAGCTGATGCGCGATTTGGGAAGTATCCCCTCGCCTTTCAATTCCTATCTGCTTAATGTCGGTCTGGAATCGCTGCAGGCCCGTGTAGAG
>JAFRRR010000002.1 GCA_017428035.1 Bacteroidales bacterium
GACACCATTAAAGAGACCATAGACTATCTGGCAGATAAAGAAGGCCGCAAGCTGGGTGTGATCAGTGTCCACCTGTATCGTCCTTTCTCTCTGAAATATTTCAAACGCGCACTGCCCAAGAGCGCCAAGCGCATCGCAGTGCTGGACCGCACCAAAGAGAGCGGCGCCCTGGGCGAGCCTCTCTACCACGATGTGCGCAACGCCCTGTACGGCAGCCGCGGCATCCAGGTGTTCGGCGGCCGCTACGGCCTCAGCAGCAAGGACACCACTCCGGCACAGATCATCGCCGTGTATGACAACCTTGCCCTCAAAGAGCCCAAGAACGACTTCACCATCGGTATCGTGGACGATGTCACCTATAAGTCACTGCCCGTCAAAGGCGAAATATCCCTCTCCAAGAAAGGCACCTACGAGTGCCGCTTCTTTGGTCTTGGCAGCGACGGTACCGTGGGCGCCAACAAGAATACCATCAAGATTATCGGCGACCATACCGACAAATACGCCCAGGCATACTTCGACTACGACAGCAAGAAGTCGGGCGGCTATACCTGCTCTCACCTGCGCTTTGGCGACAAGCCCATCCGCGCTCCCTATCTGGTGAGCACTCCCGATTTCGTGGCCTGCCACGTGCCCAGCTACCTGAACAAATACGATGTGCTCAAGGGCATCAAGAAGGGCGGTACATTCCTGCTGAACAGTATGTGGGACGAAGAGGAAACTCTGAAGCGCATCCCCGATTTCGTGAAGAAAGAGATTGCTTCCAAGAATGTAAGCCTCTACATTATCAACGCCACCAAGATTGCGGCGGAGATAGGTCTGGGCGGCCGCACCAACACCATTTTGCAGTCGGCATTCTTCAAGATTACCAACATCATTCCTTATGAGGATGCGGTGACTTATATGAAGAAGGCCATTGACAAGTCTTATGGCAAGAAGGGCGCCGACATTGTGGCTATGAACTATGCTGCAGTGGACCGCGGCGGCGAATATACCAAGGTTGAGATTCCCGAAGAGTGGAAGAAGGTTTCCGGCCGCTTTGTGAATGCCGGTTACGGACGTATGGCTCCCGAGTGGATCCGCAACGTTGCCGACGTGGTAGGTGCCCAGGAGGGAAACACCCTGCCGGTGAGCGTGTTTGCAAGTCCCGAATATGTTGACGGTACCATCCCCGCCGGCACCGCTGCCTATGAGAAGCGCGGCGTGGCAGTTTCCGTTCCCGAGTGGAACCCCGACAACTGTATCCAGTGCAACCAGTGCGCCTATGTGTGCCCCCACGCAGCCATCCGCCCGTTCCTGATGACAGAGCAGGAGGCAGAGAAGGCTCCCGCAGGCCTCAAGAAGGCCCAGGGCAAGGCTCAGCTCAAAGATTATATCTTCACTATGCAGCTCAGCCCCGCCGACTGTACCGGTTGCGGCAACTGTGCCGACGTCTGCCCCGGCTTCAAGGGTGCCAAGGCGCTGGCTATGGTTCCCGCCGAGGGCCAGATGGCAGAGCAGGCCAACTTCAACTATCTGCACGGCAAGGTCGGCTATAAAGACAATATCCTTCCCAAGGAGCAGAGCGTGAAGAACCTTGAGTTTGCACAGCCCCTGTTCGAGTTCAGCGGCGCCTGCGCAGGTTGCGGCGAGACTCCTTACCTGAAGACCATCACCCAGCTCTTTGGCGAGAGTATGATGGTTGCCAACGCCACCGGCTGCTCTTCTATCTACGGAGCGTCGTTCCCTTCTTCTCCCTATTGCGAGAATGCCAAGGGGCACGGCCCCGCCTGGGACAACTCCCTGTTCGAGGATGCCGCCGAGTTTGGTCTGGGTATGCGTCTGGGCAGCGAGAAGGTTCGCGACAACATTGCAGACCTTATGGTTGCGGCTCAGGACTGCGACAAGTGCCCCGACAACATCAAGGAACTCTTCCGCCAGTGGCTCGAGAACCGCGACGACCGCAAGGTTACCTACGAGATCTACGACAAGCTGCTTCCGCTGCTGCCTCACACCAAGTGCCCGCACTGCAAGCAGATCAACAAACTTGTCAAATTCATCCCTGCACGCAGCCAGTGGATAGTAGGCGGCGACGGCTGGGGCTATGACATCGGCTACGGCGGTCTGGACCACGTGCTGGCCAGCGGCAGCAATGTCAACTGCCTGGTCATCGACACCGAAGTTTATTCCAACACCGGCGGCCAGTCATCCAAATCCACTCCCGCAGGCGCTGTGGCCAAGTTTGCCACCAGCGGCAAGAAGGTCCGCAAGAAAGACCTGGGTATGATGGCTATGAGCTACGGCTATGTATATGTGGCACAGGTGGCTATGGGTGCTTCCCAGGCCCAGTTGCTCAAGGCTCTCAAAGAGGCCGAGGCCTACGACGGCCCGTCCCTGATCATTGCCTATGCGCCTTGTATCAACCACGGCCTCAAGATAGGTATGGGTCACTCCCAGCTGGAAGAGCAGAAGGCCGTCGAGTGCGGTTACTGGCAGCTGTTCCGCTACAACCCCGAGCTGGAGGCCAAGGGCGAGAATCCGTTCACCCTGGACAGCAAGGAGCCCGACTGGAGCAAGTTCCAGGACTTCCTCAAAGGTGAGGTCCGCTATGCGTCACTGCTCAAGACCTTCCCCGCAGAGGCAGAGGAGCTGTTTGCAAAAACAGAGCAGTTTGCAAAGGCCCGTCTGGCATCTTACAAACGTCTGGCCGGCAAAGAGTAGCGGTCAGATTCGCAAAAAAGAGAAGCGTCACTCGGAATCCGGGTGACGCTTTTCTCGTTTAACCAAAAAAATACTATGAAAAAATCATCTTCGATTCAGATAAATACAAAGCCTGTGCCAAAGATGATTTTTTAAAAAATATTTATTTGATTTCTTTTACCGAAATGATGTTGATGGGGTAGAGGGGCAGGCCACGGGCGCTGGTCTCTACCTTGGCAATGTTGTCCACCACACTCAGGCCGTCCACAACCTCTCCGAAGACGGTGTACTCGCCGTCCAGATGGGCGCAGCCAGCCTCATCCTGCACAATGTAGAACTGTGAGCCGCTGGAGGCCTTCTCCGGATTCACGCTGTCTCCCTTGCGGGCTGCAGCCAGGGCACCTTTCTTGTGGTGCAGGCCGGGCACTATCTCGGCCGGAATGGTGTAGTTGGGGCCGCCGCTGCCGTAAAGGTCAACCTTGGTAGTGTCGCGGGTAAACGGGTCGCCCGCCTGAATCATAAAGCCCCTGATCACGCGGTGGAACAGCAGGCCGTTATAATATCCCTTCCGGGCCAGTTTCACAAAGTTGTCGCGGTGCTGGGGAGTCTCTTTATAGAGTTTTATTTTCATAGAACCCATACTGGTCACCATTTCCAGCAGAGGTTCTTCTGCAATGGGTGCGTTGATTCTGGCCTCTTCGGCCGCTTTGGCTGCCTTGGCGGCGGAGTCGGCCGCATTTTTTTGGGGCATAGGCAAAACGGAGGCGGTGCTGTCGCCGTCGGTCTTTTCTTCTGCTTTCTTGCCGCCGCGGGGGCCGCAGCCCGATAATGTGATGCTCATAATTAATAATGATGCTAAAATGAACCGTTTCATATCTGTTTATAATTCTCGTTTTCTGATAAAGGTAAAGGCGTCTTTAAACGTCTTGGTGCGTGATGTTGCTGCCAAATATATGCCAGCCACAAACACAATCTTAACTGGCAGCCGCAGCCAGTCGCTCTGAATCCCGGCAAAAGCAAAGTGCGCCGCCACAACCAGCAGCAAAGCTATTGCAAAAAACGGCACGGTGTCCTTCAGAAGGTCAATAAATCTTACACCTATAATATCTCGCGAAAGCAGCCACCATACAATCACCGCCAGATAGTTCACCGCGGTGACCGAGGCCGCCATAGTTTCCAGGCCGTGGCGGTAAGTGAGAAAGGCGGTGGCAATCTGCATAGCCGCATTTATCAGTGTGAAAGCCAGATACCGGTCGCTGCGGCCCGCCGCCATAGCCGCCTGGTTAAACAGCGTCTGTATCAGCGTCGCCATAAAATACAGGCAGTACAGGCGCAGGATGGGGATGGCCGGCAAAAACTTGGTATTGATTATGCCGAAAAATTCCGGTGCTATGAGGCCCAGGCCCAGCATCGCAGGGAAGGCGGCAAAAGCCACAAACCGGGTCAGTTTGCGGAAGATGGCCCTGCGGCGTATGGCATCGCTTTTGGCGGTGGCCATCACTGGCTGCCCTACACTGGTGGTCATTCCTGTGAACACCTGGCTGGCCATTGAGGCCCACTTGCTGCCCTGGGTGTAATAACCCACATCGTCGTCGGAGTAAATGCGGTATGCACGGCCCAGAATCACAGAGAATATGTTTGTCTGGATCTGGGTCACAAACGATGCCCCAACCAGCCTCAGGCCGAACGACAGCATCTCCCTTACCGGCTTGAAACTTATTTTAAGGCTGGGTTTCCACGGGGTGAAGGCCACTTTAAGCAGAGAGGTGACCGCCGACTGCACCACCGAATGTGCCACCAGAGCCCAGTAGCCGAAGCCTTTCACGGCCATAATCACGGCCACTATGCCGGCCACAACGGCGCCGGAAATGTCCATCGCCGCCCGCTGCCGTATCATAAGCTTGCGCAGCAGATAGGCGTCGGAAGATATAGAGCAGCTCACAAAGAAGAACGACAGAAACAGCACCCGAGCCACCTTGACCAGCTCGGGCTGATGGTAGAAACGGGCAATGGGGCCTGCCAGGAAAAAGAGAATCAGGTAGAGGCAGGCACTCACGGCTATAGTGAACCAGAACACCGAATTGTGGTCTTCGTGGCGGATTTCGCCGCGGTTTATGAGTGCCGCCTTGAAGCCGCCTTCCTGCATTGTGACGGCTATTGCGGTGAATATGGCCAGCTTGCCCACAATGCCGTAGTCTCCTGGCGTAAGGCAGCTCAGAAGCACAACCCCCAGCACGGCGCCGATGAGTTGCTGGAGGCCGTTGTTCATCGCCCCCCAGAAAAGCCCTCTGGCCGTTTTGGTTTTAAGGTTTGCTTCGCTCATATCAAAGCAAATTTAGTAACTTTGCCATATATGCCCAAAATTAAGATATATACCCGCTCGTTTTCGCCGGAGCTGTATGCGCAGTCCAAGGCGCTCTATCCCAAAGGAGTGGAGGCGGTGCGGCTCACCGACCGCACCGCCGACGGCTATTTCTATGCTATGCTGCGCGACCGGGAGTGCGACATTGCCATCAATATAGACGAGGATGCATTTGTTACCGATCCCGAGGCGGTGATGGCGCTGGCACTGCGGGTTTGGGAAGAGGGTTGGGCCAATGCCGGCACTTCTGACTGCGGCCCCGGCTGCCCCCGCAGCCACAACCCGATAGTGACCAATCCCTTCTTCAATATCTTGAATCTGAAGCTGATACGGGAGAAATATGAGGGACCGGCGCAGATCCGCTCTTTTGACTATCACCCGGTTAAGGAGCAGATGCAGGCTGCGTTTCTGGAGCAGGTCTCCGAACCGCTCAACGGCGATTTTGGCATCTACGATTTTGAGCCGTATTACAGCTTCTACCTCTGGCTGGCGTATAATTTCAAGACGCTGTATCTGCCCTCGCGCAGGCACCGCGACGGGATGTCCACCATCCTTTCCGACGGCAGCGGCCACGACCTGTGCCTGCACAGTTGGATGGCCCGCAAATACAAGGTCCAGATGGACCAGACCTATCGTATTAATTCCCTGATAAACGAGGCATACGGCCTTCGCGGCGTAGCGCGGCCTGAATTTTCTGCCTTAAAGCAGCTGGGTTTTGCCCTGGAAATGGGTTTCGGCTACATCAAAAAGGCCTTTATCCGCATCTCCCGTTGGCCCGGCAAGTTAAGGCGCAAGATACGTCACATCAAAGAGAAAGCCTGATGGCGGCTATACGACGGGTAGTGGGGGTGATTTTGTGGCGGTCGGCAATGCGCCAGGGGGCCACCGCGGCGATATGCTCGCCGGAGGCATCTTCCCAATAGACTATCCGGGCGCGGTTTTTCTGCTCCAAATCTAGTTTAAGGTCAGTAAAGAAGTCGCTCACCAGGCGGCTGCCCTTCATTCCAAGGGGATTGAAACGGTCGCCGTGGCGCCAGGGGCGGCATTGCAGCCTTTGGGGCAGGGTGTCGGCATCGGCATAGAGCACTCCCGCGGGGGCGCCTTTGGGGTCGAAGCCGGCGGGGCGGGGGAAGGTGTCCACCTCCAATTTGTATTCTGAGCCGATCTCCAGCGGATAAATCTTGAAGTATTCCCGGTCGCGGATCAGGCGGTGGGTGGCGCTCAGGAATTCCTTGCCGCTCTGGCCTCCGATTGTCTCCAGGGCCGATGCGGTCTGGGCGGCGGTGAAGCCGTATTGCTCCAGCAGGCGGTACAGCCAGTATTCGCGGTGCGGCTCGGATTCAAGCGCCGCTATAGATATGCCCTCGGCATCGCCGTTGCGGCTGCAGAGAGTGGCCCTCTTGGCTTCTAACAGTTCATCCAGAACGGCCTGTGCCTGGGCAAAGCGGCCGGCCTCTTCCCTGAAGGTATTCAGAAAGGATGGGTTGATCTTTTCGAATTCGGGGAAAACGTTGTGGCGCAGCCGGTTGCGGGAAATCTCAACATCGCTGTTGGTGACATCTTCGCGGAAGGCGATGCCCTGCTCAGCTGCGAAAGCCTCAATCTGCTTCCGGCTGAACCCCAGCATAGGCCGCAGCACCGCGCCGCTGGCCTCACGGATGCCGCAAAGCCCCTTCAGTCCGGTGCCGCGCAGCAGGTTCAGAAGCATTGTCTCGGCGCTGTCGTTCTGGTTGTGGGCCACCAGAAGGCGGCCGTAGCCGTGCACATCCATCAACTCCGAGAACCATCCGTAGCGCAGCTCGCGCGCAGCCATCTCTATGGAAATGCCGCGCCCAGAGGCATAGGCGGCAGTGTCAAACTTCTTGGTGAAGAAAGGGATGTCGGACGCTTCGCAGGTGTCGCGCACCAGTGCCTCGTCCCGGTCGCAGTCGCCGGGCCGCAGCATAAAATTCACGTGAGCCACGGCAAACGGGCATCCGACAGTTGAATGCCGCATCAGATGCAGCAGGGTCATAGAGTCCACGCCGCCGCTCACCGCAAGCAGCAACGGTCCGCCATATCCGTCAAGCAGCCTTGACAGCTCTCTGTCAAAGGCAGCCTGCACTATTTGAAAGTATAAGAGAAGGTGAGTCCGGCAATCTCCTGGAACTGCAGGGCAGGGAATAGCTTCACATTGCCCTCGTCGTCCAAAATGGGGTTTCCGTCGGCGTCGTTAAGAGATTTGAAACGGATCTTGTCATCGTAGATGGCGCGGCAGTTCAGGGTGAACGAGATATATTTGGTGAGCGGGGCGCTGATGGCCAGAGTCCAGTCCACGGTCATATTCTGCGGTTTCTTGAGATAGTTGGAGAAGGTGTCGAAGGTGGTGCTGACCTTGAGGCCCTGCACTTCGGCTCCCGCCGAAATCTTCAGGTTGGCACCCATCTCCCAGCGGCACAGCTTTTCGGGGTCGTTGCCGTAACGCACGCGGAGATTCTCGTCAGAGACGAACTGCACGCTTCCGGTCAGAGGACTGAGCGTCACAGACAGCCCTTTATATTTCCAGGTGGCACCGGCACCAAGAATCATTGTGGCGGGGGCAAAGAAGCGGGACACGATGTCGCTGCCTATGTTGCCGGCATAGCCGGGGCTTATCTGCGACTTGAAAGTGTAGGTCAGCGTGCCGCTGAATCCCTTGCTCAGCAAATAGCCCAACTCATCGTTCAGGATGATAAAGTCGGCATTTTTCTGGAAACCCACGCCAAAGGTCTGGGTAAAGCCGTAGGCCATCTGCAGGCGGTTGTTGAAGGTTATCTTGTCCTTGGCGTAGTTGGCCTTGGCATCCAGGGTAGAGCCGAATTGGGCGCTGCCGTAGCCGCCGGCGGCCCAGTCGGTGAGGGATGTCTGCCTGAAACTGAGTGTAGTCAGGGCCTCTGCGGTCCAGTGGCTGACCTTTGGTGCGGGAGCCGCAGTGTCCTGTGCCGCTGCCGGAAAAGCCAGCAGCAGAGTCATTACAGCAAAAATGATAACCTTCTTCATATCCAAACGATATATTAATATGCCTTTGCAAAGATAACCCTGCGGTGCGAAGGCTTGCCGCTGTATACGCACTTGCCCTCTTCTTCGCATACAAAACTGTCAACGGGGATGCAGCGGGTAGTGGCCTTGGTCTCTTCCTGAATCTTGGCCTCGGTCTCGCCGGTACCGTCCCAGTGGCAGAGGAGGAAGTAGCCCTGCTCTATCTTCTCTTTGAACTCATCCCAGGTGTCCACCTTTATGGTGTGCTCTGCCATGAAGTCCACAGCTTTCTTGTAGATGTTCTGCTGAATCTCTTCCATAAGGGCTTTCAGGCGGGCTGCCAGACCCTCTTCAGGCAGGCTCTCCTTGGTGAGGGTGTCGCGGCGGGCAACTTCTGCAACGCCGGCTGCCAGGTCGCGGGGACCGATGGCAACGCGGGCGGGCACTCCCTTGAGCTCCCACTCTGCAAATTTGAAGCCCGGACGCAGATTGTCCCGGTCGTCTATCTTCACGGTCAGGCCCTCTTTCTCGCATTCGGCTTTGATTTCATCCATCTTGGCCAGGATGGCGTCGCGCTCTTCCGGAGTCTTATAGATGGGCACCATAACCACGTGGATGGGCGCCAGCTTGGGAGGCAGCACCAGACCGTTGTCGTCGCTGTGGGCCATTATCAGCGCACCCATCAGGCGGGTAGAAACGCCCCAGGAAGTGGCCCATACATATTCCAGAGTGCCTTCTTTGCTGGAGAACTGCACGTCAAACGCCTTGGCAAAGTTCTGCCCCAGGAAGTGGGAGGTACCGGCCTGCAGTGCCTTGCCGTCTTGCATCATGGCCTCTATGCAGAGGGTGTCCACGGCGCCGGCGAAGCGCTCGCTCTCGCTCTTGTGGCCCACCACTACCGGCAGTGCCATGAAATCGCGGGCAAACCTGGCGTATACATTCACCATCTTTTCGGTCTCGGCAATTGCCTCGGCGCTGGTGGCGTGGGCGGTGTGGCCCTCCTGCCACAGAAACTCGGCTGTGCGCAGGAACAGGCGGGTGCGCATCTCCCAGCGGACCACATTGGCCCATTGATTGATAAGTATGGGGAGATCGCGGTATGATGTGATCCAGTTTTTATAGGTGTTCCAGATGATGGTTTCGGATGTGGGGCGCACGATAAGCTCCTCTTCCAGCTTGGCGTCGGGATCCACAACCACGCCGTTGCCGTCGGGGGCCACTTTCAGGCGGTGGTGGGTAACCACTGCGCACTCTTTTGCAAAACCCTCTACGTGCTCTGCCTCGCGGCTCAGGAATGACTTGGGAATGAACAGCGGGAAATATGCGTTCTGGTGCCCGGTCTCCTTGAACATCTTGTCCAGCGCCTCGTGCATTTTTTCCCAGATCGCATAGCCGTAAGGCTTTATGACCATACAGCCGCGGACTGCAGAATTCTCTGCCAAACCGGCTTTTATAACGATGTCATTGTACCACTGTGAGTAGTTCTCGCTCCTTGAAGTCAACTCTTTTGCCATAGTGTAAAATTATTGGTATAAATTTTGATAAATTTGCATTTGAAAAGTGTGACAAAAGTACAAAATAATTTATACAAGGAGGTAATATTATGAAAAACAGACTTTTTATTTTATCGCTCCTCGCAGCGCTCGGGCTCGCATCTTGCGGCACGACCAGCTATTATTCTTCTATTTATAACGACAGCATCTACAGCCGTCCCGAAAGGGCTCGAGTCACCGTGGTGAACAATCGCGACGCCAGAGTCACTGAGACTGTAGATAAGTATACAGTCGATGTGTACGCACTTGACGACGGTGAAACCTATGAGGCGAGGCTCCGCAGGTTTGACGAACCCGAAGTTGAAAGCTACACTGTCTATGTAGATTACTACGGATGGGACAATCCCTGGTACAACCCCTGGTGGGGTCCCAGCTACTACTACAGCTGGTATTCTCCCTGGCGTCATTCCTATGCCTGGTACAACACCTGGTGGTATGACTCCTGGTACGGCTGGGGCTGGCGCGATCCCTTCTGGTACAGCGGTTGGGCCTGGTACGATCCCTGGTACAGCCCCTGCTGGTACAGCTACGGTCCCTGGGGTCCCCACTACGGCTCCTGGTATCACGGCTGGGGCCATTACGGATGGCATCATCACGGCTGCGGCAGCAGCTTTGCCTGGCACGGTGGACATCACCGCTGGCGCAGTGGCGTAAACACGGGTCATCGTGTAGTGAACGGCAATTATAATAATGCCGACATCAACACCCGTCACGCAACCGCCATTTCCCGCAGTGCAAACCGCCGCAATCTGGCAAGCAATATGACAAGCTCGTCTGCACGCCGCTCAACCGGCGACCTGGTGGCAACCAGCTCGACCCGCCGTGCAAGCAGCGCTTCTGCAGCACGCATCGACGGACGCCGCACCTCTACCAGCTCCGGCGCAAGGGCAACTTCTGCTACATCCACTGCAAACCGCGGACGTATGACCGGCACTACCATAAACGGCAATTCCAACCGTGCTTCCAGCTCTTCTGCAGTACGTGGCAGCAGCTCTTCCAGCAGCCGCAGCAGTAGCAGTGCAGTGCGCAGCTCCTCTTCCAGCAGCCGCAGCTCTTCTGTAGGTACCCGCAGCTCGTCTTCAAGCCGCTCCAGCTACTCAGGCTCCAGCACTTCTACCCGTCGCGGTAATCCTTCCAGCAGCGTAAGCCGCAGCTCTTCCAGCAGCCGCAGCGGCAGCTTCTCCGGCAGCCGTGTGTCTTCAGGCAGCTCCCGCAGCAGCTACTCTTCCGGTAGCCGCAGCAGCTCCAGCAGCTCTCGCAGCAGCTACTCTTCCGGCAGCCGCAGCAGTTCCAGCAGCTCCCGTAGCTCTTACTCCGGCAGCTCACGTAGCTCTTACTCCGGCAGCTCCAGCAGCAGCCGTGGCAGCTACTCCGGCGGCGGATACTCCGGTGGCGGTGGCGGCGGATTCTCCGGCGGCGGTCACTCAGGCGGTGGCGGCGGCGGACGTTCCTCCGGCGGACGTAGGTAAGCATCCGTACAAGGATCTGTATTGTTAACTATAGTCTAATCAGAAAGATTTACACAGTAGATATGAAAAAGTTCAGTTTAATAGCTATCATAATGTTGGCGGTAAGTTTCACCGCCGGCGCTCAGGGGATGGAGGATGCGCTGAGATATTCCCAGCAGTATTATGTGGGTAGCGCCCGCACTATGGCTATGGGTAATGCGTTCACCGCTCTTGGCGGAGACCTCGGTGCCATTGGCATCAACCCCGCATCTACGGCGATTTATAACTGCTGTGAGTTTGCCATAACAGGCGGATTGACCTGGAACAACACCACCAGCCTGCTGGAGGCATCAGAAGATAACTACACCACCCGCACGACCCGCACCAAATTCACCTTGCCCAACATAAGTGCAGTGTTCTCGCTGCCTACCGGCAGGGAATACGGTCTGGTGAGCTATTCCTTTGGTTTTGGCTACAACAAGACCAACGATTTCAACTCCCGCGTCTCCTTTGGCGGACTGGACGGCGTAAGCAGCCTGTTGGGCAACATCGCTGCCGGCCTGGAGGGGTTTGACAATAGCAACCTACTGGCAGTCAATGCTTTTGCAAATGACAACACCTTCTGCACTCCACAGGAAGTCCTAGCGTGGAATGCATATCTGGTGAACCCCTACAACGGATTCAGCGATTCCTACATCGGAGCCAACGAAAACCAGTGGGAAGGCGGCCTTGGAGTGGACAATCCCCTCTACAAGAGTTATGACCTGATTACCGGCGGCGGTGCCTATGATATCGCCTTCAACTTCGGTATGAACTTCAGTGACAGGCTGTATATGGGTGCAAACCTCAATGTCAAGGTTATTGATTTTGAGAAGAGTCTCTGGTACGAAGAAAAGGCTCAGGATGGCGACTGGTATGACACCGGATTCAAGTCAATGGACTACAACTTCTGGCAGAAGACCAGCGGTTCCGGAATAAATCTGCAGCTGGGTGCGATTTATGTTCCCTTCGATTTCCTCCGCCTGGGTATCTCTTACACCACTCCCACACTCTACACCCTGACCGACAGGTGGGACGAGTCCATGGCTTCGAAGTTTGACGGTTCTGTTCCCGACTACAAAGACAGCGAGATTTACTTCTCCGATCTTTATGCAGAGGAGACCCAGACGCAGAGCACCGATTTCTTCTACGAGTATGATTTGCGTGCTCCCAGCCGCCTCTCCCTTGGTGCCGCCTTTGTGTTTGGCCGCGCCGGCCTGCTGAGTGCAGATGTGGAGACTGTCAACTACGGCAAGATGAGACTCAGCGAGACCGACAGGTATTCAGACTACTTTGACGGGACCAATGCAGACATCGCCAAATACTGCCCCCGCGGCACAATTGTACGCGTAGGCGGTGAGATGAATGCAATCGGCGACCTTTCGCTCCGCGCAGGTTATACCGGCTATTTCTACAACCAGCCCGGCTATCAGTTCCTGTCGTTCGGTATCGGCAAGCGCATCACCGAGAATTCTTCCCTGGATTTGGGCTTCCGCACTTCTCTCAAGGATAAGTACGATATGCTGCCCTACGACGACTATGCGTTCAACGAGGCTGGCGAGGCACAGTGCACAGCGCCTCTGGCAAAAATCAGTTCCCGCTTCAACACTCTGCTTCTCACCTACAGGGTTAAGTTCTAACCTATCGCAGATATGAAAATCAAAGGCGGCAGCAATGCCGCCTTTTTTTGTACCTTTGCGCTGATAATCAGAAAGACTATGAATTTCAAGAAGAATATACTGCCATATATCGTCATCGCCATACTTTTTGTTGCGGCTGCGGCCATTTATTGCTATCCTGTGCTGGAGGGCAAGGTGATAGGCAATGCCGACGGCGTGAACGGCACTGCGGCGGTGCAGGAGTGCCGCAACTACCGCATCAACGAAGGCGGCAATTCCTGGTGGACGGGGGCGCTGTTCTCCGGAATGCCCAACTACCAGATAGGCGGCGCACATTACCTCTCGGAGCGTGTTCTGTGCCCTCTGTACAACTTTTTCCACTGGGGGCACACCAACCAGATAATGACCATCCTGTTTTATCTGCTGGCATTTTTCATTCTGATGAGGGCCTTCGGGGTCAGCAAGTGGATGGCGGCGGCCGGAGCCTTTGCGGTGGCCTTTTCTTCTTACTTTCTGATTATTATCGGGGCCAATCACGGCAGCAAGACCAGTTCCCTGGCGTGGATGACGCTGATGATGGTGGGAATGCTGCTCATCTATAAGAAAAAGTACGGATGGGGCAGCGCGTTTGTGATGTTCTTCACCGCGATGGGCCTCACGCCGCACCCTCAGATGGCCTATTACATCTGCCTGATGGCGGGCGTGCTGTGGTGCGCGGAACTCTACATCCACATCAAGGAAAAGCAGATGAAGCAGTGGGTGGTGGCAACGCTGATTTTTGCCGCCAGCTTTGCAATCGGGGTGGGGGTGACCAGCGCCAACACCTTTGCCAACAAGGAATATATGACCCAGACTATGCGCGGCGGCCACAGCGACCTGAATCAGGATGCCGCTGCGGCAGGCCAGAGCGCCGGCGGACTGGACATTGAATACGCCACCCAGTGGAGCTATGGGATAGACGAGACCCTGACATTTCTGGTGCCCAACTATATGGGCGGCAGCAGCAGTTATTCGCTGGGTCGCAATTCGCTGCTATACAAGCAGCTGGTGGCCAAGGGCGTGCAGCCGCAAGCGGCCCTTGCCTTTTGCGACGCCACGCCGATGTACTGGGGCGACCAGCCTTTCACTTCGGGCCCGGTGTATCTGGGGGCGATAGTGTGCCTGCTGTTCGTGCTGGGTCTGTTTATTGTCAAGGGACCCTATAAATGGGCTCTGCTGGCGGCTACGCTATTCTCTGTCCTGCTGGGATGGGGGCACAATTTTATGCCTTTTACCAAGCTGTTTTTCAACTGGTTCCCGCTGTACGACAAGTTCCGCACGGTGTCGTCCATACTGGTGGTGGCGGAGATTGCCGTGCCGCTTCTGGGATTCCTTGCCGTAAGGGATATCGCTGCCGGCAAGGTAGCCCGCAAAGATGTGATGAAGGGGTTGGCCTGGAGTGCCGGCATCACCGGCGGCATCTGCTTGATACTGGCGCTGGCCGGCAAGAGCCTGCTGCCGTTTGTGGGTGCCGGTGACGGATACATCGCCCAGCAGCTGCCCGAGTGGCTGATGCCAATAATCGTGGCTCAGCGGGAGGCACTGCTTACTGCCGATGCCTGGCGCAGCCTGCTGTTTATAGTGCTGGGCGCAGCCGTCGTATGGCTTCTGGCCTCCGGCAAGCTCAAGGAGATTTGGGCTGCAGCCCTGCTGGGAGCGCTGATACTGGTGGATCTCTGGGGCGTGGACCAGCGCTTTTTCAATGCCGATTATTTCCAGAGCCCCGCGCAGTTCGACAAAAACTTTGCTGTTCAGCCGTGGGAGCAGCAGATACTGGAAGACAAGGATCCTCACTTCAGGGTCTTCAACCTGGCTTCTGGCAATCCTTTCAACGAAAACCGCACCAGCTACCGGCTCAAGTCGGTGGGCGGCTACAGCGCCGCCAAGCTGCGTCGGTATCAGGATCTGATCGACGAGCATCTGAGCCAGATGCACCGTCCGGTGCTGGATATGCTCAACACCAAGTATTATGTTCTGGATCAGGATGGCTCTGCTGTGCCGATGCTCAACGAAAATGCCCTGGGCAATGCCTGGTTTGTGGACAGCCTTTGCGCGGTGAAGGGAGCTGATGCCGAGTGCGCCGCGCTTATGGATGTGGACCTGTCACGCGCCGTGGTAGTTGATACCGACGCCTTTGGTGCTTCTGTGGCAGGTTTTGCTCCGGCAGGCGAGGGGGCCGAGGTGCATCTGACAAGCTATAAACCCGATATCCTTGAATACGATTGCAGCAGCCCTTTCGGCGGCACAATCGTCTTCTCCGAAGTTTATTATCCTTTCGGCTGGAAGGCCACGATAGACGGCGAGGCGGCAGAGCATTTCCGTGCAAATTATACCCTCAGGGCAATGAATGTCCCCGCAGGCAGCCATCATATCCGCTTTGAATTCCGTCCCGACAGCGTCCGCAAGGGCGATATGCTCTCGCTGGCCTGCATCATTTTGATGTTCGGCATTATGGCTTTCTTTGCCGTGCGCGGCATCCTGGCAATCCGCAAAGCAAAATAGGCATAAAACGCACCGCCGAGCCGGATTTTTTACTATATTTACGAGATTTTATAATATGGCAAAAAATCCGTTCAAACAGCTTGCAGGCGAGACTGCAATTTACGGCTTGAGCAGCATTCTGGCGAGGGTCGTGAATTTCTTGCTGGTGCCGCTGTATACCCGCGTCCTTACCGAGGCGCAGTACGGCAGCGTCACATATTTCCTCGCCTATATTGCCATACTTCAGGTGGTGCTGGCGCTGGGTCTTGAGACGGGTTGTTTCCGCTATGCCCAGAAAGAGAAAAACGCCGCCGAAGCGGGCGATGCCGCCGCCGATCCCAACCGCATTTTCTCAAATGCGTTTATGATTGTGCTTGGGCTGTGCCTGGCGTTCTTTGCCGTAGTCTCGATTTTCTCAAACGGTATTTCTTCTGCGCTTGGCTATGAGGGTTTTGGCAAAATCATAGTCTATGTGGGAGCCATCCTGCTCATAGACACCGTCACCGCCATTCTGTTTGCCCGTCTGCGGTACGAGCACAAGGCGCTCAAGTTTGCAGTTGTAAGGACGCTGAAGATATTGACCGAAACCGGCGCCAACCTGCTGCTTTACCTGGCTTTGCCGCGCTATCTGGCAAACCATAGCGGGGCGCTGATTACCCGGTTCGTGAGCGCTACTCCCGATTTTACCTACGCCATATTTGCGATACTGGTCAGCTGCATAGTGTGTCTGCTGATGCTGCTTCCGGAGGTTTTCCGCCTGCGCTTTGTCCCCGACAAAAAGGTGTGCAAGGCGCTGCTGGTCTATTCCATACCGCTGATGCTGGCGGGTCTGCCGGGCGTGATGAACGACCTGCTGGACAGGGTGCTGATGCAGGCATTCCGCCCCGAACAGGTGTGGCTGTCAGAGCTGGGCGTTTATCAGGCCGGCGTGAAGATAGCGGTGATAATGTCGCTTTTCGTGCAGATGTTCCGCTATGCCGCCGAGCCGTTCTTCTTCCAGCGGGAGAAGCAGAAAGATTCCAAGACGCTGTACGCGCAGGTTATGACCTGGTTCGTGGCCTTCTGTATGGCGGGCTTCCTGTTCGTGATGCTCTATCTGGACGTGATAGGGCTGCTGCTGGGCAAGGATTTCCGCATCGGCCTGGAGATTACCCCCATAATGCTGATGGCATATGTGATGTTGGGAATGCAGTTCAACATAAGTATGTGGTACAAGCTCTCCGGCAAGACCAATTATGCCGTGTGGATTACCCTGGCGGGACTGCTTGTCACCATCGTCATCAATGTGGTGTTTATGCCCCGCTACAGCTATCACGCTGCCGCCTGGGCCCATATCGCCAGCTATCTGGTGATGATGATAATCTCGCTGGTGCTGGGCAACAAGTACTATCCGATTCCATACAACTGGAAGAAGATAATCTTCTGCATTGCCTTTGCGCTGGCCATTTATGCCGTGTCGCGCTTCCTGCCCGAGATGAGTCTCTGGCCCAAGATGGCGGTGCACACCGGCCTTATATTGCTGTATCTGGTCCCCACGGGACTGATTTTATACAAAACGAGAAACGCTTGATATTATGCAAGTAAAAATAGTAAATAAATCACGCTACGACGCTCCGTCCTATGCCACCGAATATTCGGCGGGTATGGACCTTAAGGCAAATATCGATGCCCCGGTGATTCTGGGCAGCCTGGACAGGGCAATGATTCCCACCGGACTCTTCATAGAGCTGCCCGAGGGCTATGAGGCGCAGATCCGCCCTCGCAGCGGCCTGGCAGCCAAACACGGCATCACCGTGACCAACGCCCCCGGCACCATAGACGCCGACTATCGCGGCGAGATATGCGTGCTGCTGGTGAATCTGGGCCACGAGCCGTTCATCATCAATCCCGGCGAGCGCATCGCCCAGATGGTGGTGGCGCGCCACGAGAGGGTAGAGTGGGTCAAGGTAGACGATCTTGCAGAGAGCGGACGCGGGGCTGGCGGCTTTGGATCCACCGGGACTAAATAAGGACAAATAACTGATATCATATGGACTTAAGAGGTGAAAAATTTAATGTAGAAAAGCTTTACAAACTGTTTCAGGACTGTAAGGGCTACACTACCGACACCCGTGAGATAGCGGGCGGCGAGATGTTTTTTGCACTCAAGGGCGACAACTTTGACGCAAATGAATTTGCAGCGCACGCAGTAGAGCGCGGTGCCAAGTATTGTGTCGTGGACAATATCCACGTATACGAAAACAGCGGCGAAGAGCTGGCCGGCAAGCTGATTGCGGTGGATGATACCCTTACCGCCTTCCGCGCTATGGCCAAGTATCACCGCAGCCGGTTTGACATTCCGGTGATAGGCATCACCGGCACCAACGGCAAAACCACCACCAAAGAGATGGTCAACGCGGTGCTCAGCGCCAAGTACAAAGTGACTTGCACCAAGGGCAACCGCAACAATCACATCGGCGTGCCTATGACGCTGCTGGAAATCACTCCCGAGACAGAGATCGCAGTGGTGGAAATGGGCGCCAACCATCCCGGCGAAATCACCGCTTCTGTAGAGCTGGCGATGCCTACCCACGGCCTCATCACCAATGTGGGCCAGGCGCATCTGGAGGGCTTTGGCAGTTTCGAAGGGGTTATGAAGACCAAGGGCGAGCTGTACGACTGGCTCAGCGAGCACGGCGGAATCGCCTTCTACGACGCCGACAACGAGTATCTCTCCGAGATGGTGACATCCCGCAAGGGAATGCAGCTGATGCCCTACGGCGTGGAATACGCGGGTATGAGGGTGCTCAAGACCTCCAGGGTCAATCCCTATCTCACAATGGAGATAGAGGCGGCCGATGTGGTGAGCCGCATCACCACCCGTCTGATAGGCTCCTACAACGCCACCAACGTGGCGGCTGCCCTCACCGTGGGCGGCTATTTCGAGGTGGATTTTGACGCCGCCGTGGCAGCCATCGAGGCCTATGTGCCCTCCAACAGCCGTTCACAGCTGATTGACACCGGCCGCAACATAGTGATTCTGGATGCCTACAATGCCAATGCCAGCAGTATGAACGCCGCGCTGGACAATTTTGCATCGACATCGTTCCCCAACAAGGTGCTGGTTCTGGGCGATATGCTGGAGCTGGGCCAATATTCTGCCGCGGCCCACTCCCAGATTCTGGCCAAGGCCCGCAAGATCACCAGCGAGATATATCTGGTGGGCGCCAGCGAATTCAAGGCTGTGGCCAAGGAGGGCGACCTGGTGTTTGACACATCCCTCCAGCTTAAGGAGTATTTCCGCAAACTTCAGCCAGAAGGCAAGACCATCTTGATAAAGGGCTCCAACGCCACCCGCCTGCCGTTGATTATGGAAGTACTGTAAAGATTTAATATTTAACCCGATACAAATGAAAACCTTTTGGAAAATAGTACTGGGCTCCCTTCTGGGATGCCTTATCGCAATGCTGATATCGATGTTTATCTTCTTCGGAATGATAGGCAGCGCTGCCAGCGCTTCTATGAAGGGCAGCTCCGCTCCCAAAACCGGTTCCGTGCTAAGGATAGACAAGAGCACCATTATCAGCGAGCGCGCAGTAGAGGATTTCTCTGCAAATGCCCTTATGAGCCGTTCCACAGGCACCAGGATTTCCCTTCTGGATGCGGTCCGCGCCATTGACGCAGCCGCTGCCGATCCCGCCATCAAGTTCATTTATCTGAACACCGACGAACTGGCATTGTCAACTTCCAATGCAGAAGAACTCCGCGCCGCACTGGCCCGTTTCCGCGCCAGCGGCAAGGCTATAGTGGCTTATGCAGAGAATCACACTATGCTCTCTTACTACCTGGCATCCGTGGCCGACAAGGTGATTATGAACGCCAACGGCGAGGCTATGATGATGGGTGTCGGCTCCCAGGGAATATTCATCAAGGACCTTCTGGACAAGCTGGGCGTTGAGGTTCAGCTGATCCGCCACGGCAAATACAAATCTGCCGGCGAGATGTTCATCAAGAACGAAATGAGCCCCGAGAACCGCGAGCAGATGCAGGCTATGGTAGACGGCCTCTGGAAGTCTATGGCAGATGAGATTTGCGCAAGCCGCGACTTCAGCCGCGAAGATCTGGACGGCTGGCTGAACAATCTGGAGCTGATGAAGGCACAGAGCCTGCTGGACCGCAAGATGGTGGACACCATTTACCACGCAGACCAGATGAAAGATTATATGTGCAATCTGGCTGGCGTGGAGAAGTTTGAGAAGATAGGCTTTGTGATGCTTCCCGACTATGCTCCCGGCAAACTTGCCCAGCTGAATTCCAAGGCCAAGGATAAAGTGGCCGTGCTGTATGCCAACGGTGAAATCGTGACCGACGGCGACACAGAGCAGGCCATCGTGGGTGCCAAATTTGCCGCCGAGGTAGAGAAGGTCCGCAAGGACTCCACCATCAAGGCCGTGGTATTCCGCGTGAATTCTCCCGGCGGCAGCGTGCAGGCTTCTCAGTTTGTACGCCGCGAGATGGAGCTGCTGCGCCAGACCAAACCCGTGATTGCCTCTTACGGCGATTATGCCGCTTCCGGCGGATACTGGATCAGCGCAGAGAGCGACAGGATTTTCTGCGACAACACAACCCTGACCGGTTCCATTGGCGTGTTCGCTATGGTTCCCAACCTGGGCAGCGCCGCAAAGAAGACCCTCAAGGTCAATATCCAGAGCGTCAACTCTCACCAGCACAGCGATATGATGGGTGGAATGCGCTCTCTGGACGCAGCAGAGCAGGCATATATGCAGGCCTCTATAGAAGATGTCTACGACGAGTTCCTCTCTATCGTTTCCGGCGGCCGCAAGATGAGCAAAGAGGCTGTGGACGATATAGCCCAGGGCCGCGTATGGTGCGGTTGCGATGCCTTTGGCATTGGCCTGGCCGACGAGAAAGGCGGTCTGGTGGACGCCATTGCATATGCCGCCCAGGCAGCAGGTCTTGCCGATTACAAGCTGGTAGAGTGCCCCACTCCCAAGACCACTATGGAGCGCTTTATGGAGATGTTTGGCGGCAAGGGCTCCGTAAAGGCCTTTATTAAAGGCAGCAAGCCCGCTACCCGCTGGGAAGAGATAGAGGCTCAGTTTGAGAGTGCATACGGTTTCCTGTGCACTGCAGAGGGCCCTCAGCTCTACGCCCGTATGCCTTACATCACCGAGATAAAATAATTTTCAAGTGAAAAAGTTTGCAAGCAATATCTCTGTAGCTCTGCTGCTGACGGTCTACCTGGCGGCATTCGCCGGATTCAAGATCCACGAATGCACCGACGACCACACGGTGGAGCTGCTCAGCGTGCTTGCAGACGACACTTGCGAGCAGGTCCATCATCACCATTGTGCCGATGAAGAGCACTGCGGCCATCACCATCACCACAGTCATCATCCCCTTTCAGAAGAGCCGGAGGGGCTGCAGATTGCAGAAAGCGACTGCTGCCACAATTCTGTGCACGCCCTGTTCTCGGAGCAGATAACCAGTGTAGATGATTTGCAGCAAGGCCTCTTCACGGCCAGCCACAGCGTAGAGCAGCCGGTATTTCAGGCTCCCGCCGTTACGTTTGGCCGCGCGCAGGCAGTAAGTGCTGCCGCGCTCAGGCCGTCGGGAAGGACTATGCTCGTACTGTATTCTGTCGCAAGGGCCTGATGCACTGCGCGCCGCCCTGGCGCATAGTGTATCACCCTTAATGACAGAATATTATGACAAAAACCCGATTATTTTTCTTATTATCATTGTTGTGCCTCTCGGCTGGCGTTTATGCCCAGTCGTTTACCGGCACAGTTTATTATCAGGACACCAGGGGAAACCGTGACGTGCTGCCCTTTGCCCAGGTTTATTATCTGGAGCACAAGACTTTGCTGGACTGCGACGAGCACGGAAACTTCTCCCTTGACCTTGACCACGACGCCACTTTTGTGGCAACCTATGTCGGCTATTCCCAGGATACGGTGAGAGTGGTGGCAGGCACCCCTTCGGCAGAGTTCTGTCTTACCGGCAGCAACGAGTTGCAGGAGGCGGTGGCAACTGCCCGCCAGGTCGGCCTGCAGCGTCTTTCTC
>JAFRRR010000110.1 GCA_017428035.1 Bacteroidales bacterium
CAGGCCACCAAAGAGGCCGGCGAGATTGCAGGTCTTACCGTTAAGCGTATCATAAACGAGCCCACCGCTGCCGCTCTGGCATACGGTCTGGACAAGAAGAACAAAGATATGAAGGTGGCTGTCTTCGACCTCGGCGGCGGTACTTTCGATATCTCCATCCTGGAGCTTGGCGACGGCGTGTTTGAAGTTAAATCCACCAACGGTGATACCCACCTGGGCGGTGATGACTTCGACCACAAGATCATCGACTGGCTGGCAGAGGAATTTATGAAGGATAACCCCGGCGTGGACCTGCGCAAGGACCCTATGGCACTCCAGCGTCTGAAAGAGGCTGCCGAGAAGGCCAAGATAGAGCTTTCGAGCCAGACCACCGCAGAGATCAACCTGCCTTATATCATCCCCGTGGACGGTGTGCCCAAACACCTGGTTACCAACCTGAGCCGTGCTAAATTCGAGCAGTTGTGCGACGGTCTTATCAATGCCACCATCGAGCCGTGCCGCAAGGCTTTGGCAGATGCAGGCCTGCAGGCAAGCCAGATAGACGAAGTCCTGCTTGTGGGCGGTTCTACCCGTATCCCCGCCATCCAGGCTATCGTAGAGAAGTTCTTCGGCAAGGCTCCCAACAAGGGTGTCAACCCCGACGAAGTTGTGGCTGTGGGTGCTTCCATCCAGGGCGGCGTGCTTGCCGGCGATGTGAAGGATGTCCTGCTGCTTGACGTTACTCCGCTGAGCCTAGGTATCGAGACCCTGGGCGGCGTGATGACCAAACTTATCGACGCCAACACCACCATCCCTACCCGCAAGAGCGAGGTGTTCTCTACCGCCAGCGACAATCAGCCTTCGGTACAGATCAACGTGCTGCAGGGCGAGCGTCCGATGGCCCGCGACAACAAGCAGATTGGTGTCTTCAACCTCGACGGCATCGCTCCCGCACCGCGTGGCATACCTCAGATTGAAGTTACTTTCGATATCGATGCCAACGGTATCCTGAACGTTACTGCCAAAGATAAAGCTACCGGCAAAGAGCAGAAGATCCGCATTGAGGCTTCTTCCGGCCTGTCCGATGCCGAAATCAAGCGTATGAGGGACGAGGCAAAGGCCAACGAGGCTGCCGATAAGGCAAAGAAGGAGCTCATAGACAAGATCAACGCAGCCGACGCTATGGTATTCCAGAGCGAGAAGAACCTCAAAGACTACGGCGACAAGATTCCTGCTGACAAGCGCGGCGCAATTGACAGCGCACTGCAGCAGCTCAAGGACGCCCACAAGATTGCCAAGGATGAGGTCGATGCAGGCCGCAGCGTATCCACCGACAAACTGGATGCAGCATCCAAGGCTCTTGAAGAGGCTTGGCACGCAGCCAGCGAGGATATGGCCCGCGCTGCTCAGGGCGGTCAGGCTAACTCCGGCGCAGGCTTCAACCCCGGTGACGCAGGTTTCGGCGGCGGTGCAAACCCCGGCTCTGACACTTCCAATGGCGGCTCTTCCGACGCCAATGGCAACGCCGAGGACGTAGACTTCGAGGAAGTCAAGTAAAAGATATTTCTTCGACAAATAACGGAATGGGCGGCCCCGAAAGGTCGCCCTTTCTTTTTTTGCTTCTAATTGACTACATTTGCACGATATGTCGCTTCGTGAATACATAGAGAAAGAGATTCTGCCGCGGTACGAAAACTACGACTCGGCCCACAGGCTGGACCACATCGGCGCGGTGATACGCCGCAGTGCCGATTTGGCCAAGGGTTATGATGTTGATGAAGATATGGTGTATGCCATTGCCGCCTATCACGACCTGGGCATCTGCGAGGGCCGCGAGCTGCATCACCTTAGTTCAGCGCGTATGATGCGCGAAGACGGGAACCTGCGGCAGTGGTTCAGCGAAGAGCAGATAGAGACTATGGCACAAGCGGTGGAAGATCACCGTGCCTCGGCCAAGTCTGCTCCGCGAAGTGTCTACGGCCGCATTGTGGCCGAGGCCGACCGTGAGATTGACGTTGACACGATAGTGCGACGCACCATAGAGTATGGTTTGAGCCACTATCCTGAATATGACCGGCAAGGGCAGTTCAACCGCTTTAAAGAACATATAGCAGATAAGTATGCCCGCGGCGGCTATATCAAGATATGGATTCCGGAAGGGGAGAATGCCCGCCGTCTGGAGGCCTTTCGCTCCGAGATAGAGAAGCCGGGTGCCCTGGAGAGAATGTTTGACTATTGGTATGAAAAACTGACAGAATAATATAATGAAAAGAGTAGTTGTCGTTATTATGCTGGCGCTGTGCATTGCAGGCTGCCGCAACAACCAGAAAAAAGAGTATTATCAGTCCGACCTGAAAGAAGATACTGTCCCGAACAAGGATGTTGACTGGATAGGGCTTTATATCCGCTGCCACGAACTGGACAGTCTGAAGAATCTCGCGGAAGTGGGTGCAAGGCAGCAGGGACACCCCTATGAGGCACTTCCCGACAGTGTGGGTACAATCTGGTCGAATATGCTAAACGAGATTCTGCTCCGTAGGGGTTCTGTGGCTTTCGGGATGTATGACAGTCACCGGGAGGATATCGCCAAATACCTCCGGTTGGATTTTATAAACTACGGTTTCATTACCAAGGTATATCTGCCATACAAGGCCACACAGTCCACCCGTGAAGAGTATGGAGAAATCTGCATCAAAGAGCTTGAAAACGAGATGGCCAAGGCCCAGATGGGTTTGATGTACGGCGGACCTGTTCCCAGTCACTACGAAAATCTGCTGAACGACCTGTTTCTGGCGTATGTCAATTACGAGCACAACGACAAGGCCCTGGACCTCTGCGAAGAGATATTGGCGTATATGTCAAACAGATATGGCGAGGAGTCCCGCGAATATGCCAATATGCTTAACAATAAGGCAAATCTCTGCAACAATACAGGCAGCGCATACTCTGCTGCGGTGGCTGCCAGACGCGCCATATCCATTTATGACAAGTTGATTGCAGACCCTGCAACCGAGGCCGACACCCGCGCCAAGTTGAAAGAAGAAAAAGAAAAGCTGGAGGGTAAGCTCCAGCTCTGGCAGGGAAAATAATCCACTTTAAATGTTCATCGGGCGGTTGTAATCCAGCTCGCTGTGTTTCCTGGAATGCCTCAGCCACAGGCCGTACACCTCTGACACACGGCCGGCGGTGATGAAGGCGTGGATATTTTCGTCTTTGATTTTCTCCATCAGTTTGGCAAACTCTTCGTTGGTCAGGATTGCCTGAAGCTCCACCTTGTCGTCTTGCGAATAGCCGCCCTTGACAGGGTAGAGGGTGCAGCCGCGCTTTAAGGTGTTCACCGTATAATCGCGGATTTTCTCGTATTCGGGCGAAATGATGCAGACTCGCTTCTTGGCATTGAGGCCGGCGGTGAAATAGTCCACCACTATGCCGTTGATCCAGGTGCCTATGAAGCCCAGGAAAATCAGATACAGCGAGTTGCCCGGAATAAAGAAGGCGGAGCAGCAGATAATGGCGCCTGCCACGGTGACGCTGGTGCCCAGGTCAATATGGAGATATTTGTTTACAATCTTGGCAATGATGTCCAGACCGCCCGTGGAGGCGTTGATGTTGAACAGGATTGCCTGGGTGGCGCTCAAGATGACAACGAACCCCAGAAGATAGAACCAATAGTCGGTGCCGTTGGGGAATTGGAACAGGGTGGAGGGGTCGATGCCGTATTTTTTGTCAATAACCTCGAACAGGCGCAGCCAGGGAGACAGGATCAGCGCCGTGTATACGGTCTTTATGCCAAATTCCTTCCCTATCAGGAAGTAGGCCAGCACCAGCAGAATCAGGTTGATGCTGAAGGTCAGGGCAGACACCGGGATGCCGGTGATGCGGTAAATGACAATGGAAAGACCGGAGATGGATCCCACGATGAGTCCGCTGGGCTGCATAAAGTAGTGTACTGCAATTGCGGCAATGCCCATAGCAATAGTCATCAGCAGGAAATCCTTAATTAATTTTTTTGTTTTCACGGATGCAAATTGTTTCAAAATATATGACTAAATTAGCGAAATTATAACAGACTTACAACTTTGATCGCAATATGTCATCATTTATTATAAACGGAGGCAACCGGCTGCACGGAACAATCACTCCACAGGGGGCCAAGAACGAGGCTTTGCAGGTGATTTGCGCCACCTTGCTCACAAAAGAAGAGGTGGTGATGGAGAATGTCCCGGACATTATGGACGTGAACAACCTTATAGGCCTGCTGCGGGATATGGGGGTAGAAGTCAAGAAACTTGGCGCCGGCAAGTGGTCTTTCCGTGCTGTCGATGTCAACCTCGATTTCTTTGAGAGCGACGATTTTGCCACCCGCAACAGCGCCCTTCGCGGCTCGGTGATGCTGGTGGGCCCTATGCTGACCCGCTTTGGCAAGGCGATAGTGGCCAAGCCGGGCGGCGACAAGATTGGCCGCAGGCACATAGACACCCATCTTGAAGGTCTTGTGAAGCTGGGCGCCGAGTTTTATTTTGACACCGACAAGAAAAAATATGTGCTCTCTACAGCAGGCCTCAAGGGCTGCGAAATGCTGCTGGGCGAGGCGTCTGTGACGGGCACCGCCAATATCGTGATGGCGGCGGTGCTGGCCAAGGGCCGGACCGTGATATACAATGCCGCCTGCGAGCCGTATGTGCAGCAGCTGTGCAAGATGCTGTGCGCAATGGGCGCCAAAATCAGCGGCATCGCCTCCAATCTGCTCACCATAGACGGCGTGGAAGAGTTGCACGGCTGCAGCCACACCATCCTGCCCGATATGATTGAGGTGGGCAGTTTCATAGGTATGGCGGCAATGACGCAGAGCGAGCTGACCATAAAGAATACGTCCTACAACAACCTGGGCATTATCCCCGACAGTTTCCGCCGGCTGGGCATAAACCTGCAGCAGCGCGGCGACGATATCTATATCCCTGCGCAGGACGAATACCGCATTGAGTCCTATCTGGACGGGTCCATAATGAAGATTGCCGACGCTCCCTGGCCCGGCCTCACGCCCGACCTGCTGAGCGTGCTGCTTGTGGTGGCCACCCAGTGCCACGGCAGCGTGCTGATACATCAGAAAATGTTTGAAAGCCGCCTGTTCTTTGTGGACAAACTAATAGATATGGGGGCTCAGATTATCCTCTGCGACCCTCACCGCGCGGTGGTGGTGGGCCACAATCACGAGCGCAACCTCAAGGGGCGCGTGATGACATCGCCCGATATCCGTGCCGGCATCGCCCTGCTTATTGCGGCGCTGGGTGCCGAAGGGCAGAGCGTGATTCACAATATCGACCAGATAGACCGCGGCTACGAGCATATAGAGAGGCGTCTGGCCGCGCTAGGCGCCGATATCCATCGTAAAGAAGAACCAATGACCCATTAGGCGATGGTTTACAGGGATAAAGAGATTTATAACACCTTCGCTCTTAAGGCGGTGGCGGCAAACTATGTGGAGTACTGCTCGCTGGACGAGTTGCTGCTGGACATTGCCGATGCGCCGCGGCCCTGGCTGCACGTGGGCGGCGGCAGCAACCTGCTGTTTGCCACCGAGCGCTACGAGGGGACGGTGTTCCACAACGCTATGAACGCCGTTGAGGTCGTAGGCCGGGACAGTGATTCCGTCACGGTAAGGGCCGATGGCGGCGTGGTGTGGGACTTCTTTGTGCAATGGTGCGTCTCCCACGGATATTACGGAGCGGAAAACCTCTCGCTGATTCCCGGTGAGGTGGGGGCGGCTGCAGTGCAGAACATAGGTGCCTATGGTGCCGAGGCCAAGGATATTATAGAGCGCGTGGAGACGCTTGACACAGAGAGTCTCCGGGAGCGGGTTTTCAGCCGCGAAGAGTGCGGCTACGGCTACCGCAGCAGCTTTTTCAAGACCGAGCAGGGGCGCCGGTTCTTTATCCTCTCTGTTGTATTCCGGCTAAGCCTCAAGCCTGGGTATAATCTCAGCTACGGAACGCTTAAGGATATCCCTCAGGAGAGCCTTTCGCTGGAGGCGGTCCGGGAAAAGGTCATCGCCACCCGCGATGCCAAGCTTCCCGCTCCGGAAAAGACGGGCAGCGCCGGCAGTTTCTTTATGAATCCGGTGGTGCCGCGCTCCAAATATGAAGAGCTGGCAGCCGATTATCCAGATATGCCGCACTATCCTGCCGCAGGGGATATGGTTAAGCTTTCTGCAGGATGGATGATTGACCGCTGCGGCCTTAAGGGCTATCGCCTTGGCGGGGCCGGTGTATATGACAAACAGGCTCTGGTGCTGGTGAATAACGGTGGCGCCACGGCAGGTGAAGTGCTCTCGCTGGCTGCCGAAGTAATAAAAAAGGTAAAGGAGAAATTTGGAGTGGAATTGCACCCTGAGGTGCAGATAATAAAAAATGGGTAAGCTGAATATATCGCACCGCTACAACCTTCTACCCTTGCTGCCTTCCGGCCCTGGGGGAGTTCAAAGGGAGCTGGTCGTATATGACTTACCCGAGTGCAAAAATAGATAAAAATATGTTGCCGTCAAAAAATATTAAAATTGCGGTGGGCCTTTCGGGCGGAGTGGACTCCAGCGTGGCCGCGTTGCTGCTAAAGCAGCAGGGCTACGATGTGTTCGCCATCTTTATGCAGAACTGGAACGACTCCACCGGCACCCTGCACGGCGACTGCGAGTGGGAAGAAGAGCTATCCGTGGCGCGGATGGTGGCCAAGAAGATAGGCATTCCGTTCCATTTTGTGGATCTGAGCGGCGAATATCGTCAGAGGGTGGTGGACTATATGTTCCGCGAATATGAAGCTGGCCGCACCCCCAATCCCGATGTTCTTTGCAACAGCGAAATCAAGTTTGACGCCTTCTGGAACCACGCCCAAAGCCTGGGCGCCGATATGGTGGCCACTGGCCATTACTGCCGCAAAGATGAATTTACCGACGCCGACGGCCGAACTGTGTACAGGCTTTTGGCGGGCAGCGACGGCAACAAAGACCAGAGCTATTTCCTGTGCCAGCTTAGCCAGGAGCAGCTCAGCAAGGCGCTCTTCCCCATAGGGCATCTCACAAAGCCCCAGGTCAGGGAAATAGCCCGCGAGGCGGGTCTTCCCAGCGCAGAGAAAAAGGATTCCCAGGGTATCTGCTTTGTGGGTAAGGTGGACTTGCCTGTATTCCTGCAGCAGCAACTCAAGGCCCGCGAAGGCGATGCAGTGGAGATTTTCAGGGATTTCTACGACGGACTGCCGCAGCCCGCAACCCTGGAGGAAATGGCAAAGCCTATAGTTTACAGTAAATCGGACGGCAAGGTGGTGGGGCGGCACATCGGTGCCCAGTTCTATACC
The DNA here is from genome assembly GCA_017428035.1 of Bacteroidales bacterium. GTDB lineage: Bacteria > Bacteroidota > Bacteroidia > Bacteroidales > UBA932 > Equibacterium. Next base: position 7,324 of record JAFRRR010000110.1, read on the forward strand.
ATAGGGCAGCGGCACGGACTAAATATCGGCGGGCACAAAGAGCCGCTGTTCGTGATAGCAAAAGACTCCAAAGATAATGTCATATATCTGGGAGAAGGGCAGTCCCATCCCGGATTGTACCGTCCCGCACTGGGTATTTTGCCCGGGGATGTTCACTGGATCCGTCCGGACCTGGCTATGGAGCCGGGGCAGGAGAGGGATATGCTGGTGCGGGTCCGCTACCGCCAGCCCTTGCAGAAGGCCAGGCTGATATGCACCAAAGAGAGAATGTATATCCGTTTTGAGGTGCCTCAGAGGGGCGTCACAGCCGGCCAGTTTGCCGCCTGGTATACAGAGGACGGGGAACTCACCGGCAGCGGAGTTATATATAATTAGAGTCCGAAGCGTATGGTTGATGTATTGGTCATAGGCGCAGGGGCTGCGGGTTGCATTGCGGCCATAAAGGCGGCGGAGGCAGGTGCCTCCGTGGCCTTGCTGGAAAAGAACGCCAAACTGGGCCGGAAGATTATGATCACCGGCAAGGGCCGCTGCAATATCACCAATGCCAAAAAGTGGTCTGAGTTTTCATCTCACCTCCATCCCAAGCCGGCATTTCTGAAGGCCGCCTTTCACAATTTCTCCAATCTGGACACCATTGCTTTCTTCGAGTCGATAGGGGTGGAGACGGTGCTCACCAGAGACGACAGGGTTTTCCCGCAGACAATGTCGGCGGCGACCGTTGTGGACGCACTTGCTGCCAAGCTGCAGCAGGCGGGAGTCAAGACTGTATTCAGCTGCGAGGTGAACCACGTGGCCAAACTGGAAAATGGCCACTTCGAGGTTACTTTCCTTCGCGACGCAGGCGGCAAGTTTGCCAGCGGCAAGGCCTATTCCCGCACTGTGATAGTTGCCACCGGCGGCCTGTCATACCCGGCTACGGGTTCTACCGGCGCCGGTTACGAGATAGCCAAAGACTTCGGCCATACCATTAAGAAGACTTTCCCTTCGCTGACGGCTCTGGTGCCGGAGCATTACGACACCCGCCTGGTGGGGATTGAACTGCTGAATGTGATGGTCACCCTGAATGTCGGCCGGGATGTGGTGGCCTGCGAATTCGGCGACCTGCAGTTTACCGACGGCGGCCTGGAGGGGCCGCTCGGCTTCAAGATTTCCCGCAAGGCTGTATGGGCTTTGCTTAACGGAGACAAGGTTATGGTTTCCATAGACCTGAAGCCGGCCGTCTCGCCAAGTCTCTTTGCAGAGAGAGTGGTGCGCGATGCGCAGCAGGCCGGGGTCACGGCGGCGAATTTCAACAGAAAGAAAGAGTCGTTCCTGAGAAAGTTTATGCCGCAGGCGCTCATAGAGCCGTTTGTCGCCGGGAATGAGCTCACGCTGGACAATCTGGCAACCAAGATCAAGGACTGGCGGCTCAGGATAGTGGATTATGTGGGATACCGCAGGGCTGTGGTCACCGCCGGCGGGGTCAGCCTGGACGAAATAGTCTCCAAGACAATGCACAGCCGTAATACAGAGGGGCTGTACTTTGCAGGCGAGGTGCTGGATATGGACGCGGATACCGGAGGCTATAATCTGCAGATAGCCTTCTCTACCGGAGCCCTGGCGGGCAAAAGCGCCGCCGAAAAAGCGCTGGCTGCCGCTAAATAATCTTTATGGGAATGTTTCGTGAAGAAGACGACATCTCAATGATGTCGCCGCTTGCCACCGTGACTGCCTCGCAAAGTTCCACGGCCACAATGTCGCCTATCCTAAGCGAAGTGCGGCGGGTAATGTCCACTATTGCCGCCGCCAGGTCTTCTGTGAAACAGTTTCCGCCGGCAGAATAGACCTTGGAGCCGTTTACGCAGAGAGTGAAGTCGCCCGAAGCGGGCGATTCGCAGTCGGCAAAGGACATATCCATAATGGAAGTGAAATCCATAGACGTTGCCACATCGGGCAGCACACCGGCCGCGGCGTCTGTGAGAAGGCAGCCGAAGGCGGCCGACTTGAAATAACGGCGGGCAAACCGCGCCGCCACGCATTTGCCGGCCTTGTCAATGTGGGTATACACGCAGGGAACAGCCTTCAGGGCAGTTACGCCGTCGGGGCAGTAATAGTCGGAGTTATTGTGGTTCAGGGTCGTGTCGGGCCTGCAGCAATACTCTCCGCCGCGCTTGTATGCCACTATTTTCATTTGGTGTTTTTACCTTCCAGATAAATCTTGGTGAGGACATTCTTGGTGTCCTGTGTAAAATCGCCGTTCTGCATCCAGGTGTAGTAGCTGGGCTCCTGCTCCAGTACCTCCCGCACGCTGCGACCTTTGTGCTTGCCAAAGTTGAAAATGGGGACGTCGTGCTCGTCCAGCACAATGCGGCCGGCATAGTCCAGCATCTTTTGCCGCTTGGTGAAATCGGCCAGTGCGTCCACGTCGTTTTCCAGGTCGGGGTAGTGGTCCAGCTGGGCTTCCAGCACTTCCAGGGTCGCCATTGTGTCGGCTTCGGCAGTGTGGGCATCCTCCAGATTCTTGCCGCAGTAGAATTTATATGCGCCGGAGAGGGTGCGGGGCTCTTTCTTGTAGAAAATCACCTGGACGTCCACCAGGTTCCGCTCCCGGAACTTGGGGTCCAGACCTACGCGCATAAACTCTTCTGTGAGCATAGGGATGTCAAAGTTCAGAGAGTTGTAGCCGGCAATGTCGCACCCCTCCATCCAGGCCATCATACTTTTGGCCAGCTGGGCAGAGGTGGGGCAGTCCTTGACGTCTTCGTCGCTGATGCCGTGCACCGCACGCGCCGCCTCCGGAATAGGTATGGTGGGATTTACGCGGCGGGTCTTGACGTCGCGGGTGCCGTCGGGCATAACCTTGACCATAGAGATCTCTACAATGCGGTCTGTGGCCACATTGAGCCCCGTGCTCTCAATGTCAAAAAAGAGCAGCGGGCGTTTAAGCTTGAGTTGCATTTTGTTTACTGTTTCTTTATACCATTACAGGCATAAGCAGTGCGCTGAGGTCTTCGGAGGCGTTGTTGCCGTCGGCCGACACTATCAGGGCGGGGCGGCAGTTGTCTGCCATCTGCACGCATACATTCTCGAAGCAGAAGTTGTTCAGGATGTCTGCCAGGAACGGGGCCTTGAAGCCGATTTCCAGGGGAGTGCCGTCGTATTCGCAGGAGAGGCGCTCGTATGCACTGATAGAGAAACCGGTGTCCTCTGCAGAAATCATCAGCTCGCTGCCGGAGATCTTGAGCAGCACGTGGCTGGTGGCCTGGTTGGAATAAACGGCCACGCGGCGCACTGCACCAAGCAGCTCGGTGCGGTTGATAATCATCTTGTTGGGATTGTTCTTGGGCAGTATGGATTTGTATGCGGGGTAGTTGCCATCTATCAGGCGGCATACCAGCAGAGTGTCGCCAAAAGCAAAGAAGGCGTTGCGCTTGTCAAATTTAATGACCACGTCGTCCTCTACCTTGGCCAGGATGCTCTTGAGGATGGCGGCGGGTTTTTTGTGCAGAATGAAAGAGCAGGGAGCCGCACTCTTGATGCCGCTGAGGGAGTAGCGCACCAGCTTGTGGGCATCCGAAGCGACCATAGAGAGGGAGTCGGTGTCAATGTCAAAGAAGATACCGTTCATCACGGGTCTCAGCTCCTCTTCTGCAGTGGCGTAGATGGTGTCGCTGATACCGTTCATCAGGGCCTCTGCGCTGATGGCCACGGTGTTGAACTCCTCGCCGATGGCGGGCATTGCGGGATAGTCCTCTGCCGGATGGAACGGAATCTTGGAGGCACCGCTGGCCCAGGTTATGATTAGCGATGAATTATGGTCGGTGGCGAATGTCAGCGGCTGGTCGGGCAGCGAACGCAGCGAATCGGTGAAAAGCCTGGCGGGCACGGTGATCTGGCCGTCTTCAAAGACCTTTTCTATGGTGATGTCCGTGCGCAGGGTAGTCTCTCCGTTGGAGGCGGTCACAGAAAGCGTATTACCTTTAAGGTCAAAGAGATAGTTGTCAAGAATTGCCAGGGCGGGTTTGCTCGAGATAACTTTCGAAACAGAGTTGAGCCCGATGAGAAGCTGTGTGCTGGATGCTATAAATTTCATACTGCGGTATATTTCACTTAATTTCCACAAATATAGAAAAAATTCCCTATCTTTTCTCAAAATATGTGGCATATTATTTGACGCGAAAAGCAGCATCAATAAATCAATCAGTATGAAAAGTTTTCTCAAGTGGATATGGGGCATTCTGATAACTGCCCTTGTATGCTATCTGGCATACGATCTTTACACAACAAAAAAGGCACAGAAAGAAAAAGCGGAGCAGGACGAGGTGGAGCGCATCCGGGAAAAGGTTAATACCCGCAGCACCCCGGCGGTGATAAGCGACGCCGTTGCAGGCAGCGCATCCTTCTGCGATGCTGCCGAAATGGCAGTCCGCTCTGTGGTCTATGTCAAAGTCACCAAAAAGGCCCAGATTCAGGCCCCGTCGTCTATCCTTGACTACCTGTTCGGCTTTGCCACCACTCCCAAGGACCAGGTCGGAATAGGCAGCGGTGTGATTATTTCCCAGGATGGCTATATCGTGACCAACAACCACGTGGTCTCCGGCGGCAACGAGTTTGAGGTAACGCTCTATGACAACAGCGTATACACTGCCACTCTGGTGGGTGCAGACCCAGCTACTGACCTGGCTCTGATAAAGATAGACAAGACCGACTGCGAGCCGCTGGCTATGGGTAATTCCGACGATCTGCGGCTTGGCGAGTGGGTGCTTGCAATAGGCAGTCCCTATGACCTTCGAAGCACCATCACCGCCGGCATCGTGAGTGCCAAGGGCCGTTCTTTCCCCAACTATGACGGCCAGTACCGCGTGGAGTCGTTCATCCAGACCGATGCGGCCGTGAACCCCGGCAACAGCGGCGGTGCGCTGGTGAATACCGCCGGCGAACTGGTGGGTATCAACACCTCCATCATTTCCCTGACAGGTTCCTATGCCGGCTATTCGTTTGCGGTGCCGGTAAACATTGTGAAGAAGGTTACCGACGACTTCATCAACTACGGCAGCGTGCAGCGTGCAATGCTGGGCATCTCCATCCGCGAGACCGACCAGGGCGTGGTTGTGGCCGAGGTTAAAGAGCACAGCGTGGCAGATGAAGGAGGCCTTAAGGCGGGGGATGTTCTCAAAGAGATAAACTTCTCCCAAATCACCTCAGCATCAGACCTTCAGTTCCAGATGAACAAGTATCGTCCGGGAGAAAAAATAGTGCTTACAATAGAGCGCGAAGGGGCTGTTAAAGAAATGATTTTGAATCTCTAAAAAAGATACTATCTTTGCAACCCTTATACTCATTTTTAAATATAGATGAGACAGCTAAAGATTACAAAGTCAATTACTAATCGAGAGAGTGCATCTCTTGACAAGTATTTGCAGGAAATCGGCAGAGAAGAACTAATCTCGGTAGAGGAAGAGGTGGAGCTTGCGCAGCGCATTAAGAAAGGCGACCAGGAGGCCCTTGAAAAACTGACGCGCGCCAATCTCCGTTTTGTGGTTTCTGTCGCCAAGCAGTATCAGAATCAGGGTTTGAGCCTTCCCGACCTTATCAACGAAGGTAATCTGGGCCTTATCAAGGCTGCGGAAAAGTTCGATGAGACCAGGGGCTTCAAGTTCATTTCTTATGCTGTATGGTGGATCCGCCAGTCCATTTTGCAAGCTTTGGCAGAACAGTCAAGAATCGTGCGTCTTCCGCTTAACCAGGTGGGATCGCTTAACAAGATCAACAAGGCTCTCAGTAAATTCGAGCAGGAAAACGAGCGTATGCCTTCACCCGAGGAACTGGCCGAGATTCTTGACATACCGCGTGAAAAGATCAGTGACACCCTGCGTGTCAGCGGCCGTCACGTGTCGGTGGATGCCCCGTTTGTGGAAGGTGAGGACAACAGCCTGCTGGATGTCCTTCCCAACAACGACAGTCCCAATGCCGACTCCGGCCTGGTAAATGAATCTTTGAACAAGGAGATTGAACGTGCGCTCTCCACTCTTACAGAGCGTGAGCGCGACATCGTGAAGAATTTCTTCGGTATCGGCTGTCAGGAGATGACGCTGGAAGAGATTGGCGAGAAGTTCAACCTCACACGCGAGCGTGTTCGCCAGATCAAGGAAAAGGCTATCCGCAAATTGCGCAACAGCGCCCGCAGCAAATTGCTGCAGACTTATCTGGGATAGGCTCTCAAAGCCTTTGAAAAAGGGGGTGCCGCACATCGGAGACCCTCTTTTTTAGTTGAATGACAACAAAACACATTATATGAAACGAATTCTTACAATAGTGCTTATGGCTATTACAGTTGCAAGCTGCGCAGAGAAGAATCCTCTGCTTAAGGAGTGGAAAACCCCGTTTGGCGTTCCTCCTTTCGAAGAGATTAAAAACGAGGATTACCTGCCGGCTCTGAAAAAGGCCATAGATATCCACAATAAAGAAATTGCAGCCATCGTCTCCTGCAAAGAGGAGCCCGATTTCAACAATACTATTCTGGCCTTTGACCGCAGCGGCAGGGCGCTGGAGCGCATCAACCTGGTGTTCGGCAACGGCGAGGCGATTGCCTCTACAGAAGAGATCCGCAAGATTTCTACAGAGATGTCGCCGCTGCTTAGCAACCACTACAGCGACATTATGCAGTCGGAGAAGCTCTTCGAGCGTATCAAGGCGGTGTATGACAAGCGCGAAAGCCTGGGTCTGGAACCCGACCAGATGAGGCTGGTGAGCGAGACTTACAAGCAGTTCGAGCGTGCCGGCAGCAACCTCTCCGCTCAGGACAAAGAGACTCTGAAGGCCATCAATTCCAAGATTGACTCGCTGCAGCTGCTCTTCTCCCAGAACCTGCTCTCCGAGACCGGTTCCTGGACTCTCACAATAGACAACGAAGAGGATCTGGCAGGCCTCAGCCCCGACTTCATTGCCGATGCCGCCCGCCGCGCTGCCGATGCCGGCCAGCCGGGCAAGTGGCTGGTGGGCCTGGACAATCCCAGCGTGATGCCTTTCCTGGCATCTGCCGACAACCGCGAGCTCCGCGTCAAGGTGCTGGATGCCTACAGCAACCGCTGCAACAACAACAACGAGTTCGACAACAAGGACATCATCAAAGAGATCATCGGCCTCAAGATGCAGAAGGCCCGCCTGATGGGTTTTGATACCTATGCCGCATATGTCCTTGATGCCCGTATGGCCAAGACCCCCGAGGCCGTTTACAAGCTTCTGGACGAGGTTTGGCAGCCTTCTCTGGCGGCAGCCCGAGCAGAGCTGGCCGACATCAAAGCCATTGCAAAGGAAGACGGAATAGAGACCATAATCCCCGCCGACTGGCGCTACTACGCCACCAAGGCTCGCGCACAGAAATATTCTTATGACGAAGGCAAGATTATGGAGTATCTGCAGTACGACAATGTGCGCGACGGTATCTTCTATGTGGCAAACAAACTCTTTGGCGTGAGCTTCACAAGGGTACAGGAGATTCCCCTGCCGCATCCCGAGGCTGAATGCTTTGAGTGCAAGGATGCTGACGGCACCACCCGCGGCCTGCTCTATATGGATATGTTTGCCCGCCCCGGCGCCAAGAACGGCGGAGCGTGGTGCACCAGCTACCGCGAGAGGGAAGTGGAACCCGACGGAAGTGTCAAACCCGCAATTATGTCCATCGTGGGCAATTTCAGCCGTCCTTCCCAGGGCAAGCCTTCGCTGCTCACCGTAGACGAGACCGAGACCTTCTTCCACGAGTTTGGCCACGCAATTGCCGGCCTGCTGAGCGATGTCCGCTATATGGGTCTGTGCAACTTTGTGCGCGACTTTGTGGAGCTCCCTTCCCAACTCAACGAACACTGGGCTTTCGAGCCCGAAGTGCTAAACGTATATGCAAAGCACTACCAGACCGGCGAGGTTATCCCTATGGAGCTTGTGGACAAGATGCTGCAGTGCGGCAAATACGGAGTAGGCTTTGCCGAGACCGAACTTGTTGCGGCAATGTACCTGGATATGGATGCATACTCTATGAAAGAGATGCCGGAGCGCTTTGACGTTCTTGCCTACACAGAGCAGGGCCTCAAGGACCGCGGCCTGATGAGCGAGATACTGCCCCGCTACCGTGCGCCCTACTTCCTGCACATCTTCTCCCACGGCTACGATGCCGGCTACTACAGCTATCTCTGGGCAAATGTGCTGGAATGCGATGCCTACAAGGCATTCAAGGAAACCGGCGACATCTTCAGCCAGGAGGTGGCCGGTGCCTATCGCCGCGAAATCCTTTCCAGGGTAGACGAAGACGAGGCTATGACCCTCTACAAGAATTTCCGCGGGTCAATGCCTTCCACCGCTCCCTTCCTTGAAGACAGAGGCCTTAAGTAGTGGATTTCTGGAACAGAATAGGGGACGCCGTAGTCGCAGTCAGCGATGCTGTCTGCGGCTATCCCTTTTTTACCCTGCTGGTTGGCGGAGGTCTGTTCTTTCTGTGCTATTCGGGTTTTGCCCCCATCCGGCACTATGGCAAGGCCATCCAGGCCCTCCGGGTCAAGGATGCCTCTTCTGCCGGCCAGATCAGCTCTTTTGAGGCCCTCTCCACAGCCATCGCAGCCACGGTGGGTATGGGCAACATCGCCGGAGTGGCCATAGCCATATCCATAGGCGGTGCCGGCACCATATTCTGGATGTGGGTCAGCGCGTTGCTGGGTATGGCCACCAAGTTTTTCGAAGGGACGCTGGCGGTTATGTACAAAGGCCGTGATTCCAAAGGCGAAGTGCAGGGCGGCCCTATGTACGTGATTACGCAGGGTCTCGGCCCCAAGTGGAAGCCGCTGGCGGTGTTCTTTGCCGTATCCGGCCTCTTCGGGACGTTGTGCACTATGCAGGCCAACCAGATTACCGAGGCGCTGACCACGACCTTTATCGCACCCGAAAAAATCACCTTTACAGCCAGGCTGACAACCGGTCTTATTATCACCGCCCTGGTGGCAGTGGTGGCGCTGGGCGGCATCAAGCGTATCGGCAAGGTGGCCTCCCGGCTCACACCGTTTATGGTGGCTGCCTATTTCCTGCTGGTATTCTATATCCTGATTACCCACGCGGCGGCTGTGCCTGGCGTTTTCCGCGACATCTTTGTAGGGGCATTCACTCCCCGCGCGGCACTGGGCGGCGGCATTGCCAGCATCATCACGGTGGCCCTGACGGGCGTGCGGCGCGCGGTGTTTGTAAACGAGGCGGGCGTAGGCACGGCATCTATGATACACGGCGCCTCCAAAAACAGCGAGCCGGTGCGCGAAGGGCTGGTGGCTATGCTGGGCCCTTCCATAGACTCCGGCCTGGTATGCACCCTGACGGCCCTTGCAATCCTGATACAGAAAGATGTAATACCAGAGGCGGGGATGAGTTCCATGCAGGGTTTGCAGCTGGCACTCAATTCCTTTTCAGCTTCTGTGCCGGTGGTGGGCAGGTATCTGCTGCTGGTCATCCTGCTCATTTTTGCCTTCTCTACAATGTTCTCGTATTCATACTATGGGACCAAATGCGCCAACTATCTGTTCGGCGCCGATAAGGGAAAATATTACATCTATTTTTATCTTTGCGTGATAATTGTGGCGGCGGTGGTGCCGCTGCGCGCAGTTGTGGGCTTTGTGGACCTGACATTTGCCCTGATGGCCTTTCCCAATATGCTGGCATTGCTGTTGCTGGCGCCCAGGGCCAAAAAAGAAATGAAACGATATTTTAAAGATTATAAAAAGAATTGACGATGAATCTTGATGGATTTATAGCAGAGAAAGTTGCGTGTGCAGTTGAATCTTTATATGGAGCAAAGGCTCCGGAGGGCAGCATCCAGCCGTCGCCTACAAGAAAAGAATTTGAAGGGGATGTCACCGTGGTGACCTTTCCGCTGCTGCGCATAAGCCGCAAGAGTCCCGAGGCCACTGCAGAGGAGATAGGAGCATATCTCAAGGAGAATCTTCCCCAGATTGAATCGTACAATGTGGTCAAGGGTTTTCTGAATCTCAAGATATCTCCCGCATATTGGTGCGACGTGTTCTCCGGGATAGCCGCTGCAGAAGACTACGGGCAGGCTGCTCCCACCGGCCGCACGGTTATGGTGGAGTTCTCTTCTCCCAACACCAACAAGCCTCTGCATCTCGGCCACATCCGCAACAACCTTTTGGGCTGGTCGGTATCCCGCCTGCTGGAGGTTGCCGGGAACAAGGTCATCAAGGTCAATCTGGTCAATGACCGCGGCATCCACATCTGCAAGTCTATGCTCGCCTGGAAAAAGCGCGGAAACGGGGTTACCCCCGCTTCCAGCGGCATCAAGGGCGACCACCTGGTAGGTGACTACTATGTGGAGTTCAACAATATGCTTGTAGAGGAGACCGAAGAGGCCCTCAAGGCTGCCGGCATCAATCCTGCAGAAGCCACTGCAGAGCAGAAGGCAGAGGCCCAGAAGAATGTCCCCTGTATGAAAGAGGCCCAGGAAATGCTGGTTAAGTGGGAGAGCGGCGACAAGGAGGTACGCGACCTCTGGGCAATGATGAACGGCTGGGTGTTCGACGGTTTTGACACTACCTATAAGAATCTCGGAATCTCTTTCGATAAGATATATTATGAGTCGCAGACCTATCTGCTGGGCAAGTCCCTGGTAGAAGAAGGTCTGGCCAAGGGCGTTTTCTACCGCCGCGAAGACGGCTCTGTGTGGTGCGATCTTACGGCCGACGGCCTGGACGAAAAGCTGCTGCTGCGCAGCGACGGTACATCGGTATATATGACCCAGGACCTGGGCACCGCCTGCCGCCGTCACGACGAATACGGCTTTGACGAGATGATATACGTGGTGGGCAACGAGCAGAACTACCATTTCCAGGTGCTCAAGCTCATTCTTGGCAAGCTGGGATTTGACTGGGCCGATGCCATCTACCATATGTCATACGGTATGGTGGAGCTGCCGGAAGGCAAGATGAAGTCCCGCGAAGGCACCGTGGTTGACGCAGACGACCTCATAGAGAAGATGTACCAGACTGCCAGGGAGACCTCGCAGGAGGCCGGCAAGCTGGAGGATATGCCAGAAGCGGAGCAGGACGAGCTGTTTATGATGCTTGGCCTGGGCGCCCTGAAATATTTCATAATCAAGGTCGATCCCAAAAAGACTATGCTCTTTGACCCCCGCGAGTCCATAGACTTCAACGGCAACACCGGTCCGTTTATCCAGTATACCCACGCCCGTATCAAGAGCGTGCTGCGCAAGGCTGCTGAGCAGGGGATGACTCCCGCTGTCAATGGCTCTCAGCTGTTGCCCAAGGAGATAGAGATGGTCAAGATTCTGGCCGGCTTCCCCGACAAGGTGGTGGAGGCCGCCGCAGCCCATTCTCCCGCGCTGGTGGCCAACTATGCATATAATCTGGCCAAGGAGTTCAACCAGTATTATCACGACGTCACAATCCTCAAAGAGAGTGACGAGAAGGTCCGTGCCCAGAGGCTGATGCTCATTGCCACCATCGCCAAGGTGCTGGTCAAGGCTATGGACATTCTCGGTATCAAACTTCCGGAGCGAATGTAAATGCCGATGACGCCGTTCACCATACCTACAAGCAAGAAAGAGATGGAGGCGCTGGGCTGGGACCAGGCCGACGTCATCTTGTTTACCGGGGATGCGTTCATAGACCATCCTTCGTTTGGTACGGCGGTTATAGCCAGGGTTCTGGAAAGCCGTGGCTATAAGGTGGCTGTGATACCGCAGCCCAACTGGCGCGACGACCTGCGCGATTTCCGCAAACTGGGCCGGCCGCGTCTCTATTTTGGCGTGTCATCCGGCGCTATGGATTCTATGGTGAACCATTACACCGCCAGCAAGCGCCTGCGCAGCAACGACGCCTACACACCCGAGGGCCGTGCCGGCTACCGTCCCGACTATGCCGTGACGGTGTACAGCAATATCCTCAAGCAACTCTATCCCGACGTGCCCATAGTGATAGGCGGCATTGAGGCCTCCCTGCGCCGCCTGACCCATTATGATTATTGGCAGGACTGCTTGAAGCCATCTATTCTGATTGACAGCAAGGCCGACTGGCTGGTGTACGGGATGGGAGAGAAGGCCAATGTGGCCATTGCCGATGCCATCGCCTCCGGCGCCTCCGTGGAGCAGATCCGCACCCTGCCGCAAGTGGGCTATGTGGCGGACCAGGCTCCCGACGGCGACTATTTCGATTTGCATTCCTACGAAAGCTGCTGCCGCAACAAGCTGGCTTTCGCCCAGAATTTCAATATCATAGAGCGCGAGGCCAACCGCCTGCACGCCGAGGTGCTGGTAGAGCAGGTGGGCGACCGGTTTGTGTGCATCAACCCGCCTTATCCTCCCTCCACAACAGAGGAAATGGACGAAATATATGCGCTGCCGTTCACCAAACTTCCGCACCCGCGCTACAAGGGGAAGAGGATTCCCGCCTACGATATGATAAAATTCTCCATAACCACCCACCGCGGATGTTTTGGAGGATGCAACTTCTGCACTATCGCCGCCCATCAGGGCAAATTCATCCAGTCCCGCTCGGTGGAGTCTATCGTGGCCGAGGCGGAAGCTTTGAACGACCTTCCCGACTTCAAAGGCAACATCTCCGATCTTGGCGCCCCCACCGCCAATATGTATAAGATGGGAGGACGCAACAAAGAACTGTGCGCCAAATGCTCGCGCCAGTCGTGCCTGTATCCGCGTATGTGCAAGAATCTGGACAACGACCACAAGCCGTTGCTGGAGCTTTACAAAGCGGTGGCAGAGGTTCCCGGCATCCGTCACGCCTATATAGGCAGCGGCATCCGCTATGACCTTTTCCTGGGGCCGGAAGGGTGCTTTGACGCCACCTGCGAGCAGTATCTTAGGGAGTTGATTGTAAATCACACCTCCGGCCGTTTGAAGGTGGCCCCGGAACACACCCAGGACAACGTGCTGCAGGTGATGGGCAAGCCCTCTTTCAAACTCTTCGAGGTGCTGCGCGACAAGTTTGACCAGATAAACCGCAAGGAAAAGCTAAAATTCCAGCTGGTGCCTTATTTCATCTCCGGCCATCCCGGCTGCGGAATGCGCGATATGGCCGCCCTGGCGCAGAACAAAGCCCTACGGGGTCTCTATATGGACCAGGTTCAGGACTTTACGCCAACCCCTATGACTGTCTCTTCTGTGATGTTCTATTCCGGAATGGACCCCCGTACGCTGAAACCCGTATTTGTAGAAAAAGATATCGAGAAAAAACGCAGACAAAAATTGTATTTTTTCAAATAGTTTGATTAATATTGTATATCAAATTACACATCAGATATGCCAACAGCACCAGTTAAAAAGAGATTTGTAGTTAGTTATGACAATATGTCCCAGGACCTTAAGGACGCTTTTGACAAGAAGTATCCCCACGGTTATGCAGATTATATGGGAGATATAATGAAGGTGGACAAGCCGGATGGCACTTTTTTCCACGCTGTTAAGTTCAAACCGGAGCCGGAAGACGACGAGGTCGTGGAAGACGTGCTCTATCTGGTAAAGATCAAGGTAAACACAGATGATGTAGAGGAGGTAGAGAAAGAACTGTTCGAAGACCATTCAGACGACAGCGATGTCGACTCGGAAGGCGAACCTCTTCCCGGCAACGACAACGACTTCAATACACATTCGGAAGACGATTCTGACGACGAAGACTAAAACATATCCCGGCCGTGTGGCCAGTAGATTCAAAGATGCGCTCAAACATATGTCTGAGCGCAATTTGCTTTGGGTCCTGGCTATTGTCGTGGGCTTGTTGAGCGGCCTGGCGGCCGTGCTGCTCAAGCAGTCCATCCATTTTCTGGGGACGGCGGTCCGCAATGCCTTGCCTGACCTTAGGTTTCACTGGCTGTATCTCATCACTCCCGGCATCGGTATGCTGTTGGCCTTGCTTTTTGTCAAGTTCATTGTCAGGGACAATATCGGCCACGGCGTTACCAGGGTGCTGAGGGCTATATCGCGCAACGAGGCGCAGATCAAGCCGCACAACACCTGGTCGTCGCTGGTTTCCAGTGCTATGACCATCGGCCTGGGCGGCAGCGTCGGAGCCGAGGCGCCGATAGTTTATACAGGCGCGGCCATAGGCAGCAATGTGGCCCGGGTGCTGGGCCTGCCCTACAAGCAGATGACCATACTGCTGGGCTGCGGAGCCGCCGGCGCGGTGGCCGGCATTTTCAAGGCTCCCATTGCCGGAGTCCTTTTCACGCTGGAGATACTGATGTTCAATATCTCTATGACATCCATCCTGCCGCTGCTGTTCTCTTCGGTGTCGGCCACTATGGTGACCTACCTGCTGATGGGCAACACGGTTTCAATTCCCGGCAGCCTGGTCCCATTTGAGCTGGGCAATATACCTTATTACATTCTCCTGGGCGTGGTATGCGGCTTTGTGTCACTCTATTTCCTGCGCACGACCCTGAGGGTAGAAGACAAGCTGGGAAAGATGCGCAATCCCTACCTCAGATGGGGGATGTGCGCCCTGCTGCTGGGGTTACTGATTTTCCTGTTCCCGCCGCTTTACGGCGAGGGTTATGACTCAGTGTCGGCCATCCTGAACGGCGGCGCCGACAGCGAAGTCAAATGGATATTCCCGGAGGGCATTATAGACAGAAAGTGGATTGTCCTGATATTCTTTGTGGCGATTATGCTGGTAAAGGTGTATGCCACGGCGTTTACAAATGCCGGCGGCGGAGTGGGCGGTACTTTTGGCCCTACCATTTTTACCGGTGCCATCACAGGCTTTGTGCTGGCGCGGCTGGTGGGCAATCTGGGCATCGCTTCGCTGCCCGAGGCCAATTTCACCCTTGTGGGTATGGCCGGCCTTATGGCGGGCGTGATGCAGGCGCCGCTTACCGCCATCTTCCTGGTGGCCGAGATCACCGGCGGCTATTCGCTGATGTTCCCGCTGATGATTACATCGGCCATATCGTTTGCCACCATCCGCATCTTTGAGCAGTATTCCATTTATTCCAAGCGCGTGGCGCAGCAGGGCGACCTTCTGACCCACGACAGCGACCGCGCGGTGCTCACGCTGCTCAGGACATCCGACTTCATAGAGAAGGATTTCAAGCCCATCGAGATAGGCGCTTCGCTGGGCGATCTGGTGAAAATCATTGCCTCCAGCAACCGCAACATAGTGCCTGTGGTGGATTCGGACAATATTTTCCAGGGCATAGTGCTGGTAGACGACGTCCGCAGTCATATGTTCAACGAATCCCTTTACAACCGCATCCATATATACAATCTTGTCAAGGATGCGCCGGGCATACTGTCCCAGGACGAAAGGATGGAGAGCGTGATGGACAAGTTCGAGAGCACCGGGGCTTGGAACCTCCCCGTGACAGATGCCGACGGACATTATATCGGCTTCGTGTCCAAGTCCAAGATTTTCTCTTCTTACCGAGACCAACTACATCAGGTTTCCCATGACTGATTTATATATAAAGCATATCAGCGCCCAGCTGGGTGTGAACCTGTGGCAGGCTATGCACTGCGTGGAGCTTCTTGAAGAAGGTGCCACCATACCGTTCATAAGCCGCTACCGCAAAGAGCGCACCGGCGGTATGGACGAGGTGCAGGTGGCGCAGGTCAAGCATTATTTCCAATATTTTACAGAGCTAGACAAACGTAAGGCTGCGATACTCAAGTCCATAGAAGAGCAGGAGGCGCTCACGCCCGAGCTGCGCACTGCCATTGAGGGAGAGATAGACTCCACCGCGCTGGAAGACCTTTACCTGCCGTACCGGCCCAAGAAGCGCACCCGTGCTTCGGTGGCGCGGGAGCGGGGTCTGGAGCCGCTTGCAGATGCCTTTATGTCACTCAAGGCCGACCGGCCGCGCGACCTTGCCCGAAAGTACATCAATGCCGATGTGCCGGACGAGGATGCCGCCATTGCCGGCGCCTGCGACATTATTGCAGAACGCGTCAGCGAAAACGCAGAAGTGAGAAGTATGCTCCGCTCCAGCTATCTCAAGTGGGGGCAGGTTGTCTCCAAACTGTCGCGGGATGGTGCCGAAAAAACCGAGGAGAGCGACAAATACCGCAGTTGGCAGGACTACCGCGAGCCGCTTTCCAGAATAGCGCCGCACCGCCTGCTGGCCATTTTGCGCGGGGCTTCCGAAGGAATGCTCACAGTGAAAGTGGACGTGGACGAGGACCGGAATCTGGAGCGGATAAACCGCATTGTCCTGGACGGGAAGAGGGTCGCTTCTCGCGAACTTTACAATATCCTTCAGGATACCTTCAAAGACAGTTTCAAGCGGCTGCTGCATCCTTCCATAGAGAATGAAGTCATCAAAAGCGCAAAAGAAAAGGCCGACATAGATTCCATAAAGGTGTTCGGTGAGAATCTCCGGCAGCTGCTCCTGGCGCCGCCGGTGGGTCAGAAGCGCGTGATGGCCATAGATCCCGGTTTCCGCACCGGCTGCAAGGTGGTGTGCCTGGACGAGCGCGGCGCTTTGCTGCACAACGACACCATCTATCCCCATCCTCCGGTGAATGAGCGGATCTCTTCAATGAAGAAGATTACCGATATGGTGGATAAATATCAGGTTGAGGTCATTGCCATTGGCAGCGGCACCGCCGGCCGTGAAACGGAGAGCTTCATCAAGCGCCTTGGCCTGGACGAAAAGATAGAAATCTACAGCGTGAGCGAAGACGGGGCCTCTGTATATTCGGCTTCGGAGATAGCCCGAGAAGAGTTCCCCGACTATGACGTTACCGTGCGCGGGGCCGTCTCCATTGGCCGCAGGCTTATGGACCCTCTCTCTGAACTGGTCAAGATAGATCCAAAATCCATAGGGGTGGGGCAGTATCAGCACGATGTGGACCAGAACCTTCTCAAAGAAGAGCTGGACAATACGGTAGAGAGCTGCGTGAACAGTGTGGGCGTGAATCTCAACACTGCCAGCGTGTATCTGCTGCAGTATGTATCTGGTGTGGGTCCTGCACTGGCATCAAACATAGTGGACTGGCGCAACACGCACGGCAATTTTGCCTCCCGCCGCCAGCTTAACGAGGTCAAGCGCCTGGGTGCCAAGGCCTTTGAGCAGTGCGCCGGCTTCCTGCGCATTCCCTCTGCCGCAAATCCCCTGGACAATTCTGCCGTCCATCCAGAGCGCTACGCCCTGGTAGAGAAGATGGCGGCCGACCTCAAGGTAAGCGTGGGCGAGTTGGTGCGCAACGACGCACTTATAGATTCCATAGATCTTGAGAAATATACAGATGACGAAGTGGGCCTGCCCACCCTCAGGGATATCGTGTCGGAGTTGAAAAAGCCCGGCCGCGATCCGCGCGAGACTGCGCAGACGTTCTCTTTCAGCGAGGATATCCGCACCATAGAAGATCTGCACGAAGGTATGGTGCTTCCCGGCATCATAACTAACATAACCGATTTCGGCGCGTTCGTGGATATCGGCATTAAGCAGAACGGCCTGATACACGTGTCCCGAATGGGCGGAGGCCGCGATGGCCGCGGCCGTGCACAGCTTAAGATCCAGCAGCACGTGCAGGTCAGGGTAGAGCGTGTGGACCTTCAGCGGCAACGCATAGCCCTGGCTTTGGAAATTGGGCGATAATCTCTATCTTTGTGATTATGAACGGCTCCAGACTGGTAATAATTCCTACTTACAACGAGAAGGAAAACATAGAGAAGATTATCCGCAAGGTTCGCAGCCTTGAGGGGGAATTCCACGTGCTGGTGATAGACGACGGCTCGCCAGACGGCACTGCCGCCATTGTCAAGTCACTGATGGCAGAGTTCCCCGACTCGCTTTTCATAATAGAGCGGCAGGGCAAGCTTGGACTGGGTACTGCCTATCTCACCGGCTTCCGCTGGGCTCTTGACCACGGTTATGAGTTCATCACCGAGATGGATGCCGATTTTTCCCACAATCCCGACGACCTGCCGCGCCTGATAGAGGCCTGTGAAAACGGCGCCGACGTGGCGGTGGGGTCGCGTTACTGCAAGGGAGTGAATGTGGTCAACTGGCCAATGGGGCGCCTGCTGATGTCCTATTTTGCCTCGGTGTACGTGCGTCTGGTGCTGGGCGTCAAAATCTATGACACCACCGCCGGATTCGTGTGCTATCGCCGCAGGGTGCTGGAGGCAATAGACTTCGACAGCGTAAAGATGAAGGGCTACGGCTTCCAGATAGAGATGAAATACACCGCCTACAAGCTTGGCTTCAAGATAGCTGAGGTCTCTGTGATATTCGTGGACCGCACCGCCGGCGTCTCCAAGATGAGCAGCAGCATATTCGGCGAGGCGTTCTGGGGCGTGATGGGCCTTAGGCTGCGCAAGATTAAAGGGAAGAAATAATGGCAGAGCTGATTCTTGAAAATGCGGTGATTGTAAACGAAGGTCTCTCCTTTAAAGGGGGGATTTTTGTTAAAGACGGCATTATCTGCGACATCTTTGACTATGAGAAGCTGGGCGACAGGGACCGCGAGTCGGCACAGCTGCTTTCTGGCTGCCCCGCTATGGATATGGAGTGGAAATATCTGGCCCCCGGCGTTATTGATACCCACGTCCATTTCCGGGAGCCCGGCTCCACGCACAAAGGCTGTATAGCCAGCGAAAGTGCCGCCGCCGTGATGGGCGGTGTCACTTCTTACCTGGATATGCCCAACAACAATCCGCCGGCCATCACCGCCGCTTCGCTAAAGGCCAAGGCCGATATCGCCAGCCGGGACTCCCTGGCCAACTATGGCTTTTACCTTGGCGGAAGCGACTTCAATGCAGATGAAGTGGCGGCTGCCGATGCCTCTATTGCCTGTGCCGTGAAGGTGTTTCTTGGAGCATCTACCGGCGGCCTCAGGGTCAAGAGTCCGGTGGCGATGCATCATATTTTTGAATCATCGCCGCTGCTGATAGCGGCCCATTGTGAGGACAATGATATTATGGAAGCCAACCTGGTGCGCATCAGGGCCCAGTATGGCAATCATATTCCTGTCAAGGCACATCCGGCCATCCGTACCGCGGCCGCCTGCCTTGCCTCCACGCAAAAGGCGGTGTCGCTGGCCCTGGAAACAGGTGCTCGGCTGCACGTGCTGCACGTATCCACGGCCCAGGAGGTGGAGTTCCTCTCCAGGGTTATGGCAACCACCGACCATATAACAGCCGAAACCTGCGTCCAGTATCTCTGGTTTGACGAGAACGACTACGAGCGTTTCGGGGCTCAGATAAAGTGCAATCCTGCCATAAAGAGTGCCGCAGACCGCGCCGCGCTGCGCGCTGCAGTTCGCTCGGGAATCATAAGGACGGTGGCCACCGACCACGCCCCCCATCTGCTTTCAGAGAAAGAAGGCGACTGCCTTAAGGCAGCCAGCGGCATCCCGCTTGTGCAGTATTCGCTGCTGATGATGCTGGAGATGGTTAGGGAAGGGGAGTTCTCTATCCCTATGGTGATAGAGAAAATGTGCCACGCGCCTGCCAGGCTGTTTGATATAGACCGTCGCGGTTTTATCCGCAAGGGATATTATGCCGATCTGGTGGTGTTTGACACCGCCGCGCCGTGCGATGTCCCGCCCGCCTCCCGCTGCGGCTGGAGCCCTGTTACCAAGTTTTCATCGTCAATATTATATACCTTTGTAAATGGCAATCCCGTGTTTGCGGGCGGCCGCCTGGCGCAGGATGCTCCGCGCGGCCTCCAGTTGAAATATACCAACCGATAATTTACATCCACAATGAAAAGACAATTTTATCTCGCTCTTATTCTTGCCTTTATTTGCGCTCCGGTTTTATCATTCGCGCAACCCGCTGTAAAAGAATTCAAAGTCAAACAGCGCTACCTTAATATTCCCATTGACACAGAAGTGGATGGTAAAGAGCTGTTGTTTACGGCCAAAGGAGTGGATAGCCTTAGTGTGGATGTCTGCGTTGCCAAGGGCGAGCCGCAGTACTGGATATATAAAGATCTCTCCCAGTATATGGGCAAGAAACTCAAGATAACGTATGGCGGTGATGCGGCCGACCTGGAAAAGATGTTCCTGGCCGACACCGTGATGGGCCAGAGCCAGTTCTACAAAGAGGCAAGGCGCCCGCAGTTCCACTATACAACCCTTCGCGGCTGGACCAACGACCCCAACGGAATGGTTTATTACAACGGAGAGTATCATCTTTATTATCAGCATAATCCATACAGTACAAACTGGGGCAATATGACCTGGGGCCACGCTGTGAGCCGCGACCTTGTGCATTGGGAAGAACTCGGAGACGTGCTGCACCCCGACCGGTTCGGAACAATGTTCTCCGGAAGCGCCGTGGTGGATTGGAAAAATACCAGTGGCTTCGGCACCAAGGCTTGCCCTTCTCCCATAGTATATGCCTACACGACCCACGCACAGTGGCAGAAGCAGTGCATCGCCTATAGCCTGGACAACGGCCGTACGCTCATAAAATATGCAGGCAACCCCGTGGTTGACTCCCACGAGGCCGCCGGAAGCCACGAGACCCGCGACCCGCGCCTGCTCTGGTACGGCGGCGAAGACGGCCACTGGGTTATGGCTCTCTTTGAAAAGGACGGCAACTCCATTTATACTTCTGACGATCTTAAGACCTGGACCTACCGCAGCCATATCGGCGGCTTTGACGAGTGCCCCGACCTGTTCTGCCTCCCCGTGGATGGCGACAAAAACAATATGAAATGGGTCACCCTGGGTGCCGCAGGTGTTTATATGATAGGTGATTTTGACGGCTATACCTTCACTCCCACTTCCGGCAGGTATCAGTACACGCTGGGTTCTTTCTATGCCGCACAGACCTTTAGCGACACCCCTGACGGCCGTTGCATCCAGATAGGCTGGGGCCGCATTTCCCACCCCGGAATGCCTTTCAACAGCCAGATGCAGCTTCCCACCGAGCTGACCCTGGTCAGCACCAGAGACGGTGTGCGCTTGTGCAGCAAGCCCGTGAAGGAGGTAGAGTCGCTGCTGCATAGGGAGTATACCGCAAACGGCATTTTAAGCCCCGAAGATGCCAACAAGGTTCTGGCAAAGTTCACCGATCCCGACCGAGGCTTGCACATCAAGGCTACACTGAAGATGGATGCTTCTTGCTACACTGCCCTCAAGATGAACGGCAAAGCCTTCTTCACTTATAATCCCAGCTTCGGTCTTATCAACGACAAATTCTATTCTACCAAAGATATCACGGGTCTGGAATTCCCCATTGAGTTTTACATTGACCGTACCGGAGTTGAGGTGTTCGTGGACAATGGCCTCTACAGCTGGTCAGAGCAACTGATTTGTGAAAAGGATGTCCGGCTGTTCGAGTTTGAAGGCTGGGCTCTGACCATCCACGGCCTGGAAATAGATGCCGTGGAAAGCATCTGGTAGGGTTTAGATACACAGACCATAATTCTGCTTGACTGGGTTCATTACAAACGAGCTTTGTATTGAACCCAGGCTTTCTATACGCCCCAGCACATTCAGTATAAACTGGTTGTAATATTGCATATCGGGGGCGTGAATCTTGAGCAGATAGTCGAATTCGCCCGAAACATTGTAACACTCCGTCACTTCGGGAATCTCTTTGATCTTTGCCACAAAATCGCCGGCGATGTCGGTGTTCAACCGCTGCAGTTTCACGCTACAGAACACTATGAAGCCCAGGTTGAGCTTTTCTGCATTCAGAACCGCGGTATAACGCTCTATATAACCTTCGCTCTCCAGCCTTTTGAGCCTCTCATACACCGGAGAGGGGGAGAGGTGGACCTTGGCCGCCAGTTCTTTATTGGTGATGCGGGCATTCTGCTGGAGTGCCTTGAGTATGCTGATGTCTATTTTATCTAAAGAGCCGGTCATTTTTGTGTGAAATTAGAATATTCTTTGGCAAAAATAGTATTTATTGGTGATATTTTTTAAATTTTTCGTTTTTGTTGGAATATATTCCTTTTACGGGGACCTTTGCATCAGAAACAAAAACGAAAAAACATATGACCACTTCCAAACTTCACTTTGAAACCCTTCAGCTTCACGTGGGTCAGGAAACGGCCGATCCCACATCCGACGCGCGTGCGGTGCCTATTTATCAAACCGCATCCTATGTGTTCCACAATTGCGAGCACGCCGCCGCCCGCTTTGGCCTGACCGACGCCGGCAATATCTACAGCCGCCTTACAAATACCACCCAGGATATTTTTGAGCAGCGTATCGCCGCTCTTGAAGGCGGTGTAGGTGCCCTTGCCGTGGCCTCCGGCGCCGCCGCCATCACCTATTCCATATTGAACATCGCGCGCGCGGGAGACCATATCGTCGCTTCCAAAAACATCTACGGCGGCACCTACGATTTGCTGCAGCACACTCTGGTGCCCTACGGCATCACCACGACATTTGTAGACGGCAGTGACATTGAAAACTTTGCCAGGGCCATTAAAAAAGAGACAAAGGCTATTTTCATAGAGACTCTGGGCAATCCCAATTCCAATATAACCGATATAGAAAAGGTGGCAAAAGTGGCCCACGCTGCCGGCATCCCCCTGATTGTGGACAACACTTTTGCAACGCCGTATCTGCTCCGCCCCATAGAATACGGCGCCGACATTGTGGTACACTCCGCCACCAAGTTCATAGGCGGCCACGGAACCACTATCGGCGGTGTGATTGTGGATTCCGGCAAGTTTGACTGGAAGGCATCCGGCAAGTTCCCGCAGTTTACCCAGCCTGAGGAGAGTTACCACGGGATAGTTTTTGCCGATGCGGTGGGCCCTTTGGCCTATATCATCCGCGCCCGGGCCATCTTGCTTCGCGACACCGGTTCCACACTGTCGCCCGTGAGCGCGTTCATTTTCCTGCAAGGTTTGGAAACCCTCTCGCTGCGCGTGGAACGGCACGTCTACAACGCCCTCAAGGTGGTGGAATTCCTCTCCAAACACCCCAAGGTGACGCGGATCAACCATCCTTCGCTGGCATCACATCCCGATAACGATCTTTATAATAGGTACTTCCCCAATGGCGGCGGTTCCATCTTCACCTTTGAGATTGCCGGCGGGCAGGAGGCGGCCTTCAAGTTCATAGATTCCCTGAAGATATTCTCGCTGCTGGCAAATGTGGCCGATGTCAAGTCGCTGGTGATACATCCCGCCACTACCACGCACTCCCAGCTCACCGATGCTGAACTGGCCGACCAGGGCATCTCCCGCAGCACAATCCGCCTGTCCATCGGCACCGAACATATAGATGATCTGATTGCAGATTTGTCCCAGGCATTTGACGAAGTTTAATAATAATTGATATTTTTGCGATACTATGGCAGCTATTTACAACTCTGTTCTGGAACTGGTGGGGAATACCCCGATAGTCAGACTGAACAAGATAATAGGCTATTATGGCCTGAAGGCCAACCTTTTGGCCAAGGTGGAATATTTTAATCCGGCCGGCAGCGTCAAGGACCGCATTGCCCTGTCAATGGTGCTGGACGCCGAGCAGAAGGGCCTCCTGAGCCCCGGCGCCACCATCATTGAGCCCACCAGCGGCAACACCGGCGTGGGTCTGGCGCTTGTGGCGGCGGTGCGCGGCTACCGGCTGATACTGACTATGCCCGAAACTATGAGCGTTGAGCGGCGCAATCTGCTCAAGGCCCGCGGGGCGGAGTTGGTGCTTACCCCGGGATCTCTGGGAATGAAGGGTGCAATAGCAAAGGCGCAGGAGCTGAACGCATCGATCCAGGGCAGCATTATCCTGGGACAGTTTGAGAATCCCGCCAACCCCGAGGCGCATCTTCTGCATACCGGAGAAGAAATCTGGCGCGACACCTACGGCGCAGTGGATATATTTGTGGCCGGTGCCGGCACCGGCGGTACAGTGTCAGGAGTGGGGCGTGCCCTCAAGTCACACAAGGATTCTGTGCAAATAGTGGCAGTGGAGCCCGATACCAGTGCCGTGCTTAGCGGCAATGCCCCCGGCCCTCATAAGATTCAAGGTATCGGTGCTGGCTTTGTGCCTGCCAACTTTGACCGCAGTGTGGTAGACGAGATACTGCCTGTATCTGCTGCCGATGCTTTTGCGGCTGCGCGTCTGCTGGCTGCCCGCGAAGGCCTTCTGGTGGGCATCTCTTCCGGAGCTGCCCTTGCAGCTGCAATTGCCGTGGCCAGTCGCGAATCATCTGCCGGCAAGACCATAGTGGCGCTGCTGCCCGACACTGGCGAGCGCTACCTCTCTACCGAGTTGTTTAATCCTGTTGATAATAAATGAGTTCCTATCAGAATATAGACATCAAGTCCATAATAGAAAGATGCCGTGCGCTGCTGTATCCCGAGTACCTGGGAGACGGCGGCGCCGCGCAGCATATAGCAAAGGCATTGCAGTCCGATCTTGAGGAGGCAGTAGCGACAAGCTTTGATATGGCCGGCAAGAGCGGTGATGCGGCCGCAATTGCCCAAGGCTTTATTTCGGCCTTGCCGCAGCTGCGGCAGATGCTCCTGAAGGATGTAAAGGCCACCTACAACGGCGACCCGGCCGCCGAATCCATTGCCGAGGTGGTTTTGTGCTATCCCGGCATCCGAGCCATAACCAGCTATAGGATTGCCCACGCACTGCTGCTGGCGGGTGTGCCGATTCTCCCTCGCATCATCACCGAATTCGCCCATAGCCAGACGGGTATCGATATCCATCCCGCAGCCTCGATAGGGGAGTCCTTTGCCATTGACCACGGCACCGGCGTTGTGATTGGCGCCACTTCGATTTTGGGAAATAATGTCAAACTTTATCAGGGTGTGACGCTGGGCGCCAAAAGCTTTCCGCTGGATGCCGACGGCAATCCCGTGAAGGGCATCGCCCGACATCCCATCCTGGAAGACAATGTGATAGTCTATTCCAACGCCACCATCCTTGGCAGGGTGACCATAGGCCACGATGCAACCATAGGCGGCAATATCTGGATCACAGAAGATGTGGCCCCTTGTGCCCGGGTTGTGCAGTCTCCAAAAAAATATTTTTAAAAAGATTTGGAGGAAAGGAAAAGATGTGTATCTTTGCAGTCCCTTTCGAAAGAGGGGGCAAGTTGATTGAATTATTGGAAGACAAAAGTACAAGCAAGAAAGTATATTGTAGCATACAATAGAAAGAGCAAGCGAAGATTCTTTAAGAGGAAATCCCAAAGCCAGAGAAATAACAATTTATAC